>NC_018515.1:1182500-1482500 GCF_000231385.2 Desulfosporosinus meridiei DSM 13257
GAAGGGCGCGGTTAACAGCGAAATGCCATGGGGAGTCGTAAGCAGGCTTTGATCCATGGATACCCGAATGGGGCAACCCAACCGGAGTCATGTCCGGTTATCCTCAACTGAATACATAGGTTGAAGAAGACAACCCGGGGAACTGAAACATCTAAGTACCCGGAGGAAAAGAAAGAATCATCGATTCCCTGAGTAGCGGCGAGCGAAACGGGAAGAGCCCAAACCGAATCCTTCGGGATTCGGGGTTGTAGGACCCTCTTTTAAGAATAAATCTCTAGCTGAAGAAGACTGGAAAGTCTCGGCAAAGAAGGTAACACCCCTGTAAACGAAAGGGAGACATTCTGTGAGGGAATCCTGAGTACCGCGGGACACGTGAAACCCCGTGGGAAGCAGGGAGGACCACCTCCCAAGGCTAAATACTACTTAGCGACCGATAGCGAACCAGTACCGTGAGGGAAAGGTGAAAAGCACCTCGGAAGAGGAGTGAAAAAGAACCTGAAACCGTACGCTTACAAGCAGTTACAGCACAGTTATGTGTAGTAGCGTGCCTTTTGTAGAATGAACCGGCGAGTTACGGTATGTAGCAAGGTTAAGGTGAGAAGCCGGAGCCGAAGCGAAAGCGAGTCTGAAGAGGGCGCAAGTTACATGCTGTAGACCCGAAACCGTGTGATCTACCCATGGCCAGGGTGAAGGTGGGGTAAAACCCACTGGAGGCCCGAACTCACTGTCGTTGAAAAGGCAGGGGATGAGCTGTGGGTAGGGGTGAAATGCCAATCGAACACGGAGATAGCTGGTTCTCCCCGAAATAGCTTTAGGGCTAGCCTCAATTGATGATCGATGGCGGTAGAGCACTGAATAGGCTAGGGGCCTTACCAGGTTACCGAACCTTATCAAACTCCGAATGCCATCAGATTTAGATTGGGAGTCAGACTGTGGGGGATAAGCTTCATAGTCGAAAGGGAAACAGCCCAGACCATCAGCTAAGGTCCCCAAGTATACACTAAGTGGGAAAGGATGTGGAATTGCACAGACAACCAGGATGTTGGCTCAGAAGCAGCCACCATTTAAAGAGTGCGTAATAGCTCACTGGTCGAGTGGTTCTGCGCCGAAAATGTAACGGGGCTCAAGTGTATCACCGAAGCTATGGCTTGCAGTTTTACTGCAGGGGTAGGGGAGCGTTCTATCAGCCGAGAAGTCAGACTGTAAGGTCTGGTGGAGTGGATAGAAGTGAGAATGCCGGTATGAGTATGCGAAAAGGAAGGTGAGAATCCTTCCCGCCGAAAATCTAAGGATTCCTGGGGAAGGCTCGTCCGCCCAGGGTAAGTCGGGACCTAAGCCGAGGCCGAAAGGCGTAGGTGATGGACAACTGGTTGAGATTCCAGTACCACCTAGAAATGTTTGAGCAATGGGGTGACACAGAAGGATAGGTTAAGCCAACCGTTGGTTGAGTTGGCCCAAGCGAGTAGGAGGTAGGGTAGGCAAATCCGCCCTGCGAGACTCTGAGACGTGATGGGGAGCGAAAGTTAGTAGCGAAGTAACCGACTCCAAGCTGTCAAGAAAAACCTCTAGTGAGTGACTAGGTGCCCGTACCGTAAACCGACACAGGTAGATGGGGTGAGAATCCTAAGGCGCGCGAGAAAACCCTCGTTAAGGAACTCGGCAAAATAGCCCCGTAACTTCGGGAGAAGGGGCGCTCTTGGCAATAAGAGCCGCAGAGAAATGGTCCAGGCGACTGTTTAACAAAAACACAGGTCCCTGCTAATCCGAAAGGAGATGTATAGGGGCTGACACCTGCCCGGTGCTGGAAGGTTAAGAGGAGAGGTTAGGGGCAACCCGAAGCTTTGAATTGAAGCCCCAGTAAACGGCGGCCGTAACTATAACGGTCCTAAGGTAGCGAAATTCCTTGTCAGGTAAGTTCTGACCCGCACGAAAGGTGTAACGATCTGGACACTGTCTCAACGAGGGACTCGGCGAAATTGTAATACCCGTGAAGATGCGGGTTACCTGCGACAGGACAGAAAGACCCCATGGAGCTTTACTGTAGCTTGACATTGGATTTTGGTATAAAATGTACAGGATAGGTGGGAGACTAAGAAGCTAGGGCGCCAGCCTTGGTGGAGTCAACGGTGGGATACCACTCTTTTTGTACTGAAATTCTAACTAGGTCCCCTGAATCGGGGATTAGGACAGTATCAGGTGGGCAGTTTGACTGGGGCGGTCGCCTCCTAAAGAGTAACGGAGGCGCCCAAAGGTTCCCTCAGCGCGGTTGGAAATCGCGCGAAGAGTGTAAAGGCAAAAGGGAGCTTGACTGCGAGACCTACAAGTCGAGCAGGGACGAAAGTCGGGCTTAGTGATCCGGTGGTACCGAGTGGAAGGGCCATCGCTCAACGGATAAAAGCTACCCTGGGGATAACAGGCTTATCTCCCCCAAGAGTCCATATCGACGGGGAGGTTTGGCACCTCGATGTCGGCTCATCGCATCCTGGGGCTGTAGTAGGTCCCAAGGGTTGGGCTGTTCGCCCATTAAAGCGGTACGTGAGCTGGGTTCAGAACGTCGTGAGACAGTTCGGTCCCTATCCGTCGCAGGCGCAGGAAATTTGAGAGGATCTGTCCCTAGTACGAGAGGACCGGGATGGACGAATCCCTGGTGTACCAGTTGTCTCGCCAGAGGCATAGCTGGGTAGCTATATTCGGAGCGGATAAGCGCTGAAAGCATCTAAGCGCGAAACCGACCTCAAGATGAGATTTCCCACAGCGAAAGCTGGTAAGACCCCTGAAAGATGATCAGGTTGATAGGCCAGGTGTGGAAGCACGGTGACGTGTGGAGCTGACTGGTACTAATCGGTCGAGGGCTTGACCTAAATCGAGACGCTAGGTGAGTGGCTCAAATTCTTAGACAATACTAGATAGACTCTGTGCAGTTTTGAGAGAACAGCAATCGAAAGAAAGCGATATCTCAGACATCTGGTGATTATGCCGGAGGGGTTCCACCCGTTCCCATACCGAACACGGAAGTTAAGACCTCCAGGGCCGATGATACTTGGGGCATAGCCCCTGGGAAAGTAGGTTATCGCCAGGTAAAACAAGCGAAAGATCATCTCGTTAGAGATGGTCTTTCTTTATGTTCATCCTTCCACCTCATATGGGGTGTCTTAAATTCGCCCACGTGGGCGAATTTGGGGAGCCGGGATTCCACCCTTCGGGAGTATGCGTTATAAGACGCAGTGTGGCGAAAGGCTCCCCTTCGCCACGAAGTGATTCTTTGTGGTTGGTGGCACTCATCCTCCGCCGCTAAGGATTCTTTGAGGGATCAGCGGCTTCGGCGAAACTCTCCACCGGAGACTTTCGTCACAGGACACTAGCGTGCCTTTCGTATCGCCAGGTAACAAGCGAAAGAACTATCTCTAACGATGTAGTTCTTTCTGTGTCGAATCATACTGAACGATAAGATCTTGGGCCCGGATTTCCACTCGTTGTATTCGAACGGCTTGAGTTAATTTTCGTGCTTATCCTGTGTTTTGAGGTTAAACGTGACAGCTTTGTCATTGTCAATACTAGAGGAAAAAGGTATATTTATTATAGGTAGTCAACACGATATTACATAAGTGTTGAGGAAGGTGTGTATTGAAAATGGAAGACAGAGTAATATTCACTTTAAAGCATATTTTAGCAAAGAAGAAGAGAAGGATAACCCTAGAGAGTCGTTTGCGGGAAGACTTATTTGTAGATTCGTTAGATATGGTGATGATCATTGCGGATCTGGAGGACGAATTCGAGATAACCATTACTGATGATGATTTTGCAAATGTGGTTACGGTCAATGATATTGTAGAAAAGTTGAGAGATAGAGGTTTAACCGACTACTGATACTTTTCAATTTCTTCTTCCGGTTCTTATTGGTTTACTATAATGGTCATTTTAACTCAAGTTACTCGTTTTCAAACAATGCTTTCGAGAGGACAAAAGGTGCAAACCTTTTGTCCTTTCTTTGCCAAAGGCTTAGGCAAAAAAAGAATGACGTTCAAATTGTTATCAAATTGAACGTCATTTCTTGTCTTTTGGCTAAGGTGATTTCTAAATTCTAGTTGGCTCTTTAATTCTAGATCAGTCCTGTTGATTCATATGAACATCTTTCCAGAACACTAGAATGAGAATTGGCTTTGTCTACATAGAATTTAGCCATTTTATGAGCATCTTCTAATGTATCAAAAATTAAGAGAGTGTAATTGAATAAAACTCTATTTTTTACATGATGCGCAAGGTGAGGTATTCCGCTTTGCTTGGCAAGTGAAAGCAATACGGGTTTCCTACCAATTCTCATGAGAATACTTAGGGCATCTAGAGATACGCATTTGTCTGTCATCGAAATTGAAATAGCTTTCTGCATATTACACTTGTTGTTGTTTTCGACATTAAGGTTATTCTTCTGGCGATGTTCAACCCACTCATCAGACATTTTGCTGTATAAATCGGATACTCCTTCTACCGCAAGTGTAAACTTTCCTTTTAATGATTCTGGCATATTCTCGTATTCCACCGGGGTAACTCCAATCACTATATTTCTCTTTCCCACGTTTCCCCACTCCTCGCCATAAATATTTTATATACATAGATCGACAAAATATATTGACAACTGCTTAAATTATTTGCTCAAAATCTTAAGAAACAATGCATAAAATTATAAATATAACAGTAAGCTGTACTTAGGGCGGAGCATTAACCCTAATATGTTAGTTTATTCATAAAAAGTTATAATTTATTGACCTAAATTAGTTTTGAATGTTTAGCCAATTCTTAATTATCTTGACAACATTATATACTTTGCGATACAAAAATTCAATGGCTATTTACAGAAAAATTCTTGTTTTTAGAAAAACATATTTTCGATACCCAGAGAAGAAAATCTGATATGGCAGTCTAATCAAGGGAAACTCTATCCAATAATAAAAGTACAAAAGAATAATATCCGTATGCTCTTTGTCATTAAGACAAGAGTATACGGATATTATAAGTTTTAGACAATATTTAAATTTGAGAACATGTACTACTGATTCAATCTAATTAATAATATAACGTCTCCACGGGATACTGCGTAGGTTTACCTTGGCAAGAAGGCTAACTATATTTTTTCGTCCATACCAGGTCGGTTTTCCTTGTGTGTCCTGGCTCATCAGGACGATTGGCATGCCTGGAAAAACGTGACGATAAGCATTCATAGCCTTTTGAAGCTCACTAGTACTTTGGAATACTTGGGGCTTAACCGTAACAATAGCTAAAGTATCATCCTTTACTTTAACAATGGCACCTTCAATTTGATAACTCATAAAAAATCACCTCCTTAAAATAAACAAAAGGGGTTCGAGTTTTCTTTAAATTCTCAAGATCTTACAAAAGAAGGAAGCCCCTGAATTTAATTAGTTCTAGGAATAATCGAGTAGCTAATTATAGACATCGTTTAATGGGTATTTTATTATAGCATGTCCGGGTTCATCTCGGATTACGCATCGATGAAAAAAGCAACCGATAATGATTTTATCAAGAACAACCAAATCATTCAATGGGATATTTAAGAATTAAAGTAGATTAAATTTTAAAAATTAACTGTTTATTACAACAAACCATGTATAAAAATGGTAAAATAGACTCGATGCAATTAATAAATAATCTAGTGGTCAAATCTCTCTCCCAGAACGAGAAAAATGGTCAATTCGAACCAGGTTCGCCTGCATGAGGTGACGAGAAAAAGATCAGAATAGATACTAAGTTTTCGAAAGAAGGCAATGTACATAGTCTTATTGGATGAGAAAGAGAGTAAGAGCTTTGAAGAAGATAATTGTTTACTTACTAATACCCTTACTGGTGCTGACTTTAGCCATTATTACTTATATTAAAGTCCAACCCTTAACCGGTATAAGCAAGATTAAAAACGGTACAGTGAAAGCTGTAATTCTTGGGGAGTCTATCGCTGTTAGTCAAGGTGCTTCAGACCCTTTAACAACTGGGTGGAATTCCAATCTTGAGAAATCCCTTTTAAACAAGTACTCAAACAAAATAGAATGGGATAACAAAGCTTCAGCAGGAGAACTTGTGGATTATTGCTTAAAGAGAGCAACTGAGATAGAAAGTACTACAGATGCTGTGTTTATTTGCTCAGGAAGAATTGATAGAAATTTTGAAACTCCCGAACAGTTCAGTAATAAATACACGCGGTTGATCTATGACATTAAAAGCAGAGCGCCGGGTGCTGACATATTTTGTGTTGTTGAACCACCTATGGTTTCCACAGATGAATCATTGTTTTTGGCAATCAGAGCAGTAATAATTAATGTTTCCGCTGCAACTGAATCAAACGTGTTGGATGTTTGGAGTGCATTTCCAGAGGATCAAGTAACTTTGAATAAATTATTGATGGACGGACTTCATCCCAATGATGAAGGATATAAGTTAATGTCGGATTATATTTATAATCGATTAGTTTTGATGGTTGATGCATTAAAGTGGAAATTTCCACTTTAACATATCAAAAGCAAGAGATATGAATCATTCCCAGGAAAAATTCATATCTCAATTTTTGTAATTATTCTTGGCTTTATATTATCAAACAAATCCGAAATAGGGGCTCAAGTTTTAGCAAAATATTTATCAATTATTTTTTCGGCTAATTTTTTGTGGGCATTTGCTTGAGCTATCAGCATTATGACAACTAAAAATAACTCGGCTGTGTCTTTACCATCTTTATCGATGGTCTGGGTCTTTTCTTTGATCATAGTTGCCTTGTCTATTAGTCTTTCATCAAAGGAAGCTAATTCAATATTTTTTACTTCCAGAAAAGTTGAGTAGATGTCTTCAAGGGAAATTAAATCATCTTCCGGAGTTTCAATATTGTTAAGAACTGGTTCAAATAAACTCTTGATATCGTTAATAGACAAAATGTTTTTAAGATAATACACAAGGATTAAGAGAATTATATGTCGTTTATTGTATTTCTTTTTTACTGGAGACATTACAAGCCCAGCTTTGGTATAGTTGTTGATCATTGTCTTAGTTAGGATTTTGTCTTGGTCGTCTCTCTTTTGGTTGCTCAGACCGCTTTCCATGAAAGAAGTTAGCTGTTCCATGTATAGGTCGATGTCCGGAATATCAGTGATCTTAATATCTTGGGTTAAGGATAATTCTTCTACTAATTGTTTAAGGGCCTTTTCATCGAATTGCATCATTAATCACCTCGAATAAATTATAGAGCATAGGAACCCTTATTTCAAGATAATATATAACATAACATGTAGTATTTGAAGCTACATTGAGAGAAGTAGAGAGATATTAACTAACAAGGGCAAATCTAAACCAAAAAGGAATGTAGTAATTAAAACCGGAACTTGAGGTTAATTTAAACAGATGTTATTATATAACCATAGCAATGACGCAAGGGAATATAGAAAGGAGGTACATAATTAATTTTTTTATTTAGTAGAATACTTAATACTTGTAACCTTTTAGCTATCTTAAAGCCTCTATATTATGAAGGATAGTACGCGGTTTCTTTCGTGAAGGTTAACACATAGTTTACCCTTAGCGCTGCTCTTCTAATGTAAAAACAGGGGGCGAATATATGTTTGACAGAACTGGTTTCAAAAAGTATAGAGATGAATTGATCTTTATAGGATTATCGGTGTTGGTGGTCTTTGGAATTAGTCTATTATCAAGATGATGTTTACTCATTATCAGACAAGCAAAGGAGTGTAAGTTTTATGGGTTTATTTAAAAGGGTTAGTGACAATATCAGAGCAAATCTAAATTCTCTACTGGATAAGGCAGAGGAACCCGAAAAAATGCTAGATCAATACCTAAGGGATATGGAGGAGGATATAGCGGATGCTGAGGCTGCTGTAGCAAGGCAGTTGGCTGTGGCTTGGAAGTTCAAGGCCCAATTGGATGATGCCCTGGCAATGGTTGAGAAACGAGGGAATCAAGCTATAGAGGCCTTAAACAGAGAACGAGAAGACCTAGCCCGCAAAGCCCTTGAAGATAAACGACTTAATAAAGCTAAGGCTGAGGATTACCAAGTACAGTACCAAAGCTGCAATTCTACGGCAGAAAAGCTTAGGGCAGAGTTGCAAGAAATGAAAAATGAATACGAGAAGCTGCGGATTAAACGAGATGCTTTGGTGTCAAGGGTTGAGGCAGCCAAAGCTCAAAAAGAAATCTATGGAGTCATGAATGGTTTTGGAACTAAAGGTTCTCGTCGTAATTTTGAAAGAATGGAGGAGAAAGTCCTCCGAATGGAAGCAGAGGCCTATGTGGCTCAAGATTTATCTGAGAAAGCTAAAAGTCTCGATCTGGAATTGGAAGCACTAGGAAATGATCAGATTGGCATAGAGAAGGAATTATCTGAATTGAAAGAGAATCTTACAAAAAAGAAGGAATAAGATACACTTATCGATCACGTATTTATTCCGGTAACTTAATATCCTATCATTTGATTTCAAAGCACATGGAGGGGGAGGTAGAGTGCTTGACATCTACTGGATTTGTTTAATCGGTGGAGTACTGTTTGCACTGGTAACCATAATATTTGGGGATATTTTAGGCGACATATTTGGTGGTTTCTTCGACGTCCTCTCCATGGATCACCTGGATTTTCTGCAGCCGATGGTTCTAGTTGGAGGGATCACAGTCTTTGGGGGCTCGGGGATTATGCTGAGTCGATACACCTCGCTAGAGCTCATCCCAGTGGTCATTATTTCTGTAGTGATTTCGCTGGCAGTTTCAGTCTTAGTTTATTTTTCTTATGTCAGACCCATGAAAAATTGTGAAAACTCTACGGGTTATTCGATGAAAGATCTCGTTGGCAAAATAGGTGAGGTAAGTGTTCCTATTCCTGTTAAAGGCTATGGAGAAGTGGTCATGAAAGTGGGAGCAGGAAACACTAACCAAATTGCCGGCAATCTCGAACAAGAAGAGCTACCCGCCGGAACTCGGGTAGTGGTTGGAGAAACAAAAGAAGGTATACTTTTTGTTTTCCGTTATGAGTAGATTGAGAGGAGAGGTAATCATGGAGATTTTAGGACTTGGGGTACTCGCAATTCCTATGGCTGTGTTGGGGGTTATTCTCGTATTAGGAATGGCCTTTTGGGCCAGGTATAAAACTGTTGGCCCTGATGAGGCTATGATTGTTACAGGTTCTTATTTAGGGAGCAAGAATGTCCATACAGACGAATCGAGTAGAAAGATAAAAATCATCCGAGGCGGTGGAGCTTTTATCCTCCCTATTTTCCAACAAGCCCAGTTTATTTCCCTGCTATCGCATAAACTAGATGTTACTACCCCGGAAGTATATACAGAACAGGGTGTACCGGTGATGGCTGATGGAGTGGCAATTATAAAAATCGGCGGGTCTGTAGAGGATGTAGCTACGGCGGCGGAGCAATTCATGGGTAAACCTACCGAATCTATACAGCAGGAAGCCCAGGAGGTATTAGAGGGGCATTTGAGGGCAATATTAGGAACGATGACTGTTGAGGAAGTTTACCGCAATAGGGACAAATTTGCTCAGGAAGTTCAAGGAGTGGCAGCTAAGGACCTGAAGAAAATGGGATTACAGATTGTATCCTTTACCATTAAAGATATCCGAGATAAAAACGGCTATCTGGAAGCCCTTGGTAAACCCAGGATTGCTGCTGTAAAAAGGGATGCGGAAGTTGCGGAAGCGCAAGCCGTTCGAGATGCCCGGATCCAAAAAGCTAAAGCTACCGAAGAAGGACAGAGAGCTGAGTTACTTAGAGATACAAGCATTGCTGAAGCCACCAAAGAGAAGGAACTCAAAGTAGCCTCCTATAAAAAAGATCAGGACACGGCAATGGCAGAAGCCGACCAAGCCTACCATATCCAAGAGGCTCGCTCTCAGCAACAGGTTATTGAAGAACAAATGAAGGTTTCCTTAGTTAGAAAGGAAAAAGAGATAGAAATTGAGGAAAAGGAAATTCTGCGCCGAGAGAAACAATATGACGCTGAAGTTAAAAAGAAGGCAGATGCTGATAGATATTCAGTTGAACAGGCTGCTGAAGCCGACAAAGCTAAGCGAATGCGGGAAGCCGATGCTCTAAAATATAGGATCGAGGCTGAAGCAAAGGCCAATGCCGAACAAAAACGTTTAGAAGGGCTGGCAATCGCTGAGGCAGAAAAAGCTAAAGGAACGGCAGAAGCAGAGGTCGTTAGGCTCAAAGGTTTAGCTGAAGCGGAAGCTAAAGAAAAGCTGGCTGAAGCCTTTGAAAAATTTGGTCAGGCCGCTGTACTCGACATTATCGTCAAAATGCTGCCTGAACTGGCCGGAAAGGTTGCTGAACCTTTGAAATCCATCGATAAACTGACGGTAGTAGATACCGGTCATGGGGAAGGAGCGGCAAGGGTTAGCAATTATGTTACCTCGCTGATGGCAACTGCTCCTGCGATGTTGAAAAGTGTATCCGGGATTGATCTGGAAAGCATGGTTAAACGGCTGACAAAGGAGCCTGATAACTATGTAGAACAAAAGGCTGAAGATAAACAACAGGTTTAGAAAGAAAGCAGGCTGCATGTTAAACATGTAGCCTGCTAGTTTCTTACTAAGTATAGTCTTAATTAAATCCAAAATGACGGAATAAACTTAATCTCACCAAGCAAAAACCGAATGTTATCACAGCGATGGGTTTTTGCTGACTTATCAGAAGTTTTTTGATTTCTGTATCTTCTTACTCTTGTCTGTAATCAAGGGGCCATATTTCTCCCATTCTTCGGGTGTCATCATTCGAGTCAGGCATTCACTGACCAAAGGGGGTGATTCTTCTTTTCCACATATCAATTGAGTGGTGTGTAGAGTCCCAGGTTTGTTTGCTTTTCCATACATAGCTATCAAGCGCCCTTTCGACTTTTTTCTACAGTTTACAAGATAAGGGAAATTAAGAGCATATGACATTAGTCATTATTTCGATAGGACTTTAAGCACGTTTTACGAATGGAAGGAATACTCCATGTAATGATTACCCGGAATGTTACAATTCCAGTAAGCAAATTGTTCCAGAAGCCGCAGAGCGGCTTCATTCTGTTTTGAAACCAATCTCTCGTTTTGGTTCATTAGGGTTATCGCGCAAAGATGAGGTCAAAAGAAAGCTTATTTGAGAGACATGCTGGATCAATTCCACAGGCGAACCATTAGGCATTGTTCCAGAGAAACGAATAAGGCTTGGGTTACTGTATCCCAGGCCGTTGACTACAAAAGTCACAGATTGTCCAAAATTCACCAAACGAACAGCAACTTGCTTATCATTATCAAGCTTGGAATCAAACTCAACAATTTGATCATAAATCTTCTTGCAAAATTCACTAGCTAGGTTCTGCTCAATCCATTCAAGTTGAGGATTTGTAAACATTGGTAGGTCTTTGAGAATATCAAGATTCATTTTTCTCAAAGAGGGTAAGAAATCATCCAAGGGATAAACCTCCTTCTTCTGCTATAGGTAATTCAGAACCCAATAATGTATATTTCGACAGCAGAATAGGGGAATCCTGTAAATTATCAAATCTAAAGAAAGTTCTTTTAATTTAGGCAAACTTAGAAAAGCTCGTATATAAAAGCTTTTTAGATAGATGTGCGCTAATTTATTGACATTAAACACATTAGATTTTGTAAACAGAAGTTTTAAAGCCCACGATTGAGATAAGGGGAATACGTGAAATTTCTTGGATTTAAAACTTTAAAGGATAATGGCAATACGTGTAGAATATTTGGGAAAGATAATAGTATTTAGAAACATATGGCGGATTATGTTTGGGATTTCACGTAAAGCTCGCTACCTGAAATTATCAGCGTATTGAAGGTTATTAATATAGATGACTGATTAGGTCATAGGAGGATTTGGATTGTGTAACGGAGGATTAAGTAACGAACATTATAAAAAAATATTAAGCATTACTCCCGAATTGCTGTGTATATCTGATATGCACGGGCAATTCCGGTACGTAAACTCAGCATTTGAAGAGGTCTTAGGTTACACGGCTGAAGAATTGAGGGGATCAACCTTATATTCCATTTTACACCCTGACGACAAGCAAGCTGCGACTAATACGATAAAGTGTTTGCTTATTAATAAACAAGAAAGATTAAGCATTGAGAGAAGGTACCTTTGTAAAGAAGGGGCTTATAAATGGATAGCCTGGGAAATAACAATTGATTGGACAGAAGAACTTGTGTATTCTTCTGGACGGGACATAACTGATAAGAAAAAAACTGAAGAAGCAGAACGCAAAGCAAAAGAAAGATTAGAAGAAGCTCAGGAATTTGCGCGTTTAGGGTATTGGGAGTTTGATGCAATCACAGGAGAAAATTATTGGTCTGATGAATTGCTTCAGCTATGTGGCTTAACCCGTGATGAATCGGCGTCAAATTTAGATGCTTTTATGCAGATGGTTCATCCGGATGACAAAAATTTGATAATAAATTCGATGAAGATGCCACCTAAAGATAATGAATTTGAATTGGAAATAAGGCTAATCAGGTCAAATGATGAAATCGTCTGGATCCATGAAAAAGTAAAGTATGACCAAGATTCTTCGGGTAAGGTAATTCGGTGGTATGGAGTAGTACGAGATATATCACTGCGTAAACTGAATGAAGATAAATTAATGGAAAGCGAAGCTAAATTCAAAGAACTTGTCGAAAACCTGGGAGAAGTAATCTGGATACGTCAGGGTGGAAAACTTGTCTATATTAGCCCGGCCTATGAGCAGGTATGGGGAAGAACGTGTCAAAGTTTATATAGAAATCCGCAATCATTTATAGATTCCATACACCCAGAGGATAAAGAACGTATTCTGCAGGCTTTTTTAAACGATAACTATAACAATACTAACCAGGATTTGCTTGAAGATCAGTATAGAATTATCAGGCCTGACGGAACAGAACGGTGGATTTGGTTAAGAAAATTTCCAATATTAGACGATGCCGGAAAACTAATTCGACATGTGGGAATCTGTTATGATGTCACCAAAATCAAGGAGTATGAGGAAGAAGTCTTGAAAAACAAAATGGAAAAAGAAATGGCTCGACTCGATAGACTAAGTCTTGTAGGGGAAATGGCTGCTGGTATCGGTCATGAGGTCAGGAACCCAATGACCACCGTTCGAGGGTTTCTCCAATTGTTAAGCAGAAAGGAAGACTGTTTAAAATACAATGAATTTTTCACGCTCATGATCGATGAACTGGATAGGGCAAATTCAATTATCACAGAATTTCTTTCCCTGGCAAAGGATAGAGTCGTTGAATTAGAAGTGCAAAGCCTTAAAGAAATTGTCCAAGATATATTTCCTTTAATCCAAGCTGATGGATTGGTTTCCGAAAAGAATATTGTGATGGAACTTGAAGAAGTTGCCAAAATTCCTTTAGATAAAAAGGAAATTCGTCAGCTTATTTTAAATCTTGTTCAAAACGGCTCCCAGGCCATGTTACCTGGAGGAACAATTAAGATTCGAACCTTTATGGAAAAGGAAGAAGTAGTTTTGGCTGTATCAGATGAAGGTTCAGGAATAACCCCACAAGTACTTGAGAAGATAGGAACACCTTTTTTCACGACCAAGGAAAACGGAACTGGCCTGGGGTTAGCGGTTTGCTATAGCATTGTAGCGCGGCATAACGCTAAGATAGATATTGATACTGGTTCAAAGGGGACTACGTTTTTTGTCCGGTTTAAAAACCTCACTTAAGTATAAGGGTTGCAGGAAGCTGCAACCTTTTTTGATATCTTACCAATAAAGAAAAAACAATTTGGAGTGAACTAGCTGCAAATAAATGTGAAGAAACTGTTTTCTAAGCATACTGAAGATGGAAATTTCAGTAAAAGCAAAGAATTATACACCACGAAAGGGAAAAGTGTAAGATAAATAATCATAAAGATTGTAATATTGATTACAAAAATGCCTTTACTCTGAAAAAACCACAGGGCAGCTTCGATCCTCAGGGGTGAATCCATTTTCCTCCTCCGCTGGAGCAGCATAGATGGCTACCCCTAAAATTAATTTTTGTTCTCCACAAGGAAAATAACAATTAATGGAGAAGGATACATCAATCAGGTATTGGGCATATGCCCAACTGATAAGGCTACGTAAGAGAATTAGGGAGGGAAAGACTTTGGAAAAATTTCTTTTTGTGCTAAGCCGAGGGCTTGAGGATCCGGTTCGGGCAACTAGGGCATTTCAACTTGCGAAAGTTGCTAAAGAAAAAGGTCATGAAGTTAATATTTTCTTAGTTGATGATGCTGTAGTCTATGGAGTTTTGGGATTAGCTGATAATGTTAAGGCACCTACCGGGGATGATGCTAAAACTTATCAGGATTACTTAATTGAGAAGGAAGTGCCATTTTACATTTGTACACCATGTGCTAGATATAGGCTCTTCGGCGAAGATGAATTTATTGCTGGGGCGAAATTGTCTACAGCAGCTCAGCTTATCGATCTGGCGGCTGAATCAAAAGTATTTACTTTTTAAGGATACTAAAATGGATATCTGTGAAGTAATATGCTGCTAGGAGAAGCAACGAGAGGAACTCGCCTTAACCTTTATAGGTTGACCCGGGTTTCTTTTATGTTCATTAAACAATTTTAATGATTGTTTTACTAAGATTTAACATAAATTTCACCAATTGTTCACCAAATAGGAAGGAATTAGTAGTATTCTTAAGTAAGACAAGTATAAAAAATTAATGTTGGTCTGAGGAAGGAGAGAAGTACAGCTTTGGGCTAGTACGATTGAGTGAGACATTTTAATTATTTGACGAAAGAGGGCCTAGAGGCCACTTTCTTTAAAGCTCCGGAGTTTTTCAACAAAGAAACTCCCCGAGCGATTCTTTCCCATGCCTTAGGTGCGTCCCTCTATATGCCAGGGACTAGAGAGACTATAGCCCCAGACATAATTTCTAATAAGTATCGAGGACTTGCCTCAACTGTCTTTTGCCTGGAAGATTCAATCGGTGATGCTGAAGTGCCATTTGCTGAGGAGAATCTTACAAAACAAGTCCAAGATATTTATAATTCGATAGAAAACCAGCAGTTAGAGTCTTTTGAACTGCCGCTAATCTTCATTCGAGTTAGGGATCCCGAACAGATTGTGCGCCTGATAGAGAGAATGGAAGACAGCAGCAAGATAGTCACGGGGTTTGTCTTTCCCAAATTTACATCCGAAAGTTATAGATACTTTGAAACTATCAAGAGTCTGAATCAAACGACAGGTTTTTTCTATGGTATGCCCATTATTGAAAGTACAGAGGTCATCTATAGAGAATCCCGCTTTCGGGAATTAATGGACATAAAGGGGCTTTTAGATACCTATCATGACTTAGTTTTAAATGTACGCATCGGGGCAACAGATTTTTCAGGCTATTATGGAATTCGTAGAGGTCCGGATGTAACAATTTATGATATAACGGTAATACGTGATTGTATTTCCGATATTATTAATATATTTAGCCGTTTTGAAAGTGATTACGTAGTCTCCGGTCCCGTCTGGGAGTACTTCTCTAATGGAGGGAGAGTTCTTAAACCGCAGCTGCGCAAGAGCCCTTTTGAACAGTTTCACGATAATCTCGGGAATAATCGAACGAAGATTAGAAGCCAGCTTCTGAATAAATATGTTGATGGGCTAATTCGGGAAGTTATTTTGGACAAAGAAAATGGAATTATTGGCAAGACCATTATTCATCCAAGTCATATCATTCCGGTACAATCCCTATATATTGTGGGATATGAAGAGTATTTAGATGCTTTGAGCATTATTGAGAATAGTAATGGCTTGCAAGGGGTTACGAAAAGCCATTATACTAATAAGATGAATGAAATGAAACCACATTATAATTGGGCACAAAAAATTTTATTAAGAGCAAAGAGTTATGGAGTATTTCATGAACAACACAATTTCATCAGCCTCTTTACCGAAGATGTATACTTATAATGTAGAAGGGCAAAGGGTATCCGTTACCCTAACCAAGAACCCTTTTGATATTGACCCTCAAATACTATATTCACTGGCGGCAAGACAGAACAAAAAACGAGGGTTTTTGTTTGTAAGTAAGGTTCTTGGCAAGCATGTACCGGTGGATCCCTTTATACCTTTGCTGGCAGGAAGCAGTTTAGCTATTCAATTTATGGCTAAGATTCATGGAGTAAATCATGCCGATACACCAGCTATTGTACAGGCCTTAAAAACGAATGAAGATACAAGAAAAGTTTATGAAGCCGTACTTTCCAAACCGCGCTTTGTACTGCCTCAGAAAACTTTATTCATAGGTTTCGCTGAAACAGCAACAGGCTTAGGGCAGGCAACTTTTAGCTCCTTTGATAATGCCCATTACCTACATACGACCCGGGATCAGATTCCTCTTTTGCCCGCAGTGCTGGATTTTAAGGAAGACCATTCTCATGCAGTTAATCATCGGTGTTATTCGGTGGATCCGGAATTGCTTCGAAATCCAGAAACCATTGTTCTTGTTGATGATGAGATAACTACCGGAAACACAGCTTTAAATATTATTAAAGCAATCCACGCTAAATTTCCGAAAAAAAATTATGTGGTCTTATCCCTCTTAGATTGGAGAACGAAAGAAAACCGGGCTAACTATCAGCAGCATGAACAGCTGCTTAATGTTAGAATTCACACCGTTGCTCTGTTAGAGGGAGAAATAGAAGTGAGCGGTTCCTCTTTAAACGAACGAAGAGAACAAGGGGAGCAAAGAAATTTGGAAGTGGAATCCGATATTGCTAAGGACTTTTGTGTTTCCGTAGAACAGAAACTCTTGAATTTAAAGGATATAATTTCATTCTATTCCCTTGATTCCAATGGAAATCCAAGTCTTGCCCCTTATCTTGGATTAACCGGTAGATTTGGATTGTCTAGCGAGAGAGAGCAGGAAATTCTGCCCTTAGCTAAGGGGATTGGGGAGAAGTTAAAGCTGGATAGGTCAGGTGAAAAAACCCTTTGCCTAGGAACCGGCGAATTCATGTATTTTCCAATGCTCATTTCGGCCTATATGGGTGATGGTATAAAATATCATTCCAGCACCAGAAGTCCGATTTATCCCTTTGCCAAGCCTGACTATGGGATTCAAAATAGATTTTCCTTCACCAGTCCGGATGATGAAGATCTTAATTTTTATGTGTATAACATTCCCCCCAACTATTATGATGAGGTCTATGTGTTTCTGGAAAGGGAAGTATCTTCTGCGCGTTTAAAGCCTCTATTACAGGTTTTTGCTGAACTTAAGATGCCGCGCTTAGTTTTTGTTATAGGCTCATCTATAGAAACCCCTGAAGACAAAGTCTAAGAATTTGAATTTTGCTCTTTAATAACAGGAAAAGAGGTGACCGCAGGTGAATGAAAAACTCTTTACTCATCAAATTCCTGATCCCGCCCCAATGGGATGCTATAGCCCGAAGGATGTTATTTTTTTACTCAAGAACCTTAATGGGTTAATGGCTGAGACAGATCTGGAAACCCGGGAGCAAAAGATCCAGTCCGGCGGTCATTATTCGGAAATGCTGCCGATAGAATATGAACCAACCAAAGATTACTTGGATCTTTTTCACCTGACTCTTCAAGAGAGTGCAAGGAAAGTCGCGAAGGCTGTAGGAATTGTAGCAGAGCAGATTTTACAGAAAAAGGGATCTGAAATGGTGCTTGTTTCTCTGGCTCGGGCTGGAACTCCGATAGGTATTTTGATCAAACGCTACTTGCTGGAAAAGCATGACTTAGATTTACCTCATTATAGTATTTCCATTATTCGAGGCAGAGGTATCGATGAAAACGCTCTGTTGTACATTCTTCAGAATCACTCACCTGCAAAGATCCAATTCATCGATGGGTGGACAGGCAAGGGGGCAATAACTCAAGTCTTAAATCAAGCCTGCCTGGAGTTTAATGCAAAATATAACTGGGAACTGGATGATGACTTAGCAGTCCTTGCCGATCCGGGGCACTGTGTAAAAACCTTTGGAACCAGAGAAGACTTTTTAATTCCTAGTGCTTGTTTGAACTCAACAGTATCTGGATTGGTTAGCCGAACTGTCCTTCGCCAAGATCTTATCGGAGACAAGGAATTTCATGGGGCCAGATTTTATGAAGAACTTCTCAAAGTAGAAGTATCCAATTTGTTTATAGATACCATTTCCAAGGAATTTTCATACCTTTCTCAAGAGAGCTTGGGATGTTTGAATAACACAGTTGAGGCGGAGGTTTCTTGGCAAGGGCTAAAATCCTTAAGAAGGATCCAGGAAAGGTATGGAATCAAGGATATCAATTTCATTAAGCCGGGTATTGGAGAAACGACGAGAGTTCTACTCAGACGATTGCCGGAAAGGGTTCTGGTGGATAGTATTGAGAATAATAACTTGAAACATATTATGCTGTTATGCCAAGATAAAGGAGTTCCAATCGAGGAGTATCCCGATCTGACTTATTCTTGTTGCGGAATTGTGAAAGAATTATCATGAAGAAAAAAATAATGTTTGCCAGCGACTTGGATCAAACTTTGATATACTCACAACGATCCTTTATCAATGAAAATCTACAAGAAACCATTCACCCCGTTGAATGGTTTGAGGATCGATATATTTCCTATATGACTTCAACCTCAATAAGGCAACTAAAGCAACTATCAACAGAATTGCTTTTCATACCGGTAACTACACGAACCAAAATTCAATATCAGCGGATAAACTTCAGTGACTATGGTATCTTCTTTGACTATGCAGTGACCAGTAATGGAGGGACAATTTTTCATAACACTATTGAAGATCAGGAGTGGAGGAAACAGGTCTCTGCTGGTTGTAAGAATTGTCTGGAGTCTGAAGATCTGATCCAAAGGTTTAATGAGATCAGACATCCTTCCTGGGTACACCCGGGTTCCGGCAAGATGGCCGACGATTTATTTTATTACTGTTTAGTTGAACGTGATAAGATTCCCGTCCTAGAGTTAGCGGCGTTTAAGCTATGGGCTAAGGACAATAATTGGGAGTTGTCTATTCAAGGCAGGAAGCTCTATTTAGTTCCTAATAGTGTTAATAAGAAAGCAGCGGTTCAATATATAAAAGCAAAGGAAGGTATTGACTGTAGCTTAGCAGCGGGAGATTCCTTGCTGGATTTGGATATGCTGAATACTGCAGACTTCGCCGTTGCTCCTGCTCATGGGGAACTACATTCCCTTAGACTGCAGAAGCTTTTAGATGTAGAGAGAATTCACTTTACGAGACAACATGGAATTAAAGCAGGAGAAGAAATCTTAGATTATGTAGCCGGTTCCATGTCAAAGGGTTTAGTAGTATAAAATTAACTTAATATGTGAAATATATAATGGAAAACATTGGTTTCCCAAGAACATTGCTGGGGAGTTTTGTGAAACTTATGTGAACATTACAATTTGGCTTTTTCTCCAAAGCTTTCCTGTGATAAGATACAAGTATCCTTTTATTTTAGCTTGTCAAGGCATAAAAAAAGGAAAAAAATCGAGAAGTGGCGAAAAGATAATAGTGATAAATACGATTAAAATGCGTGGTATCTAAAAAGGGGGATTCACAGTGGGAATTAATTTGCAAAAAGGTCAAAAGATTGATTTAACTAAAGGTAACCCCGGCTTAACAAAAATCATGGTTGGCTTAGGATGGGATGAAGTATCAAAACCAAAATCCGGCGGTGGAATTCTCGGCGGGCTTTTTGGCGGCGGAGGCGGTGGAGGGGCAGCAATTGACTGCGATGCATCTGCAATTCTTCTCGACGGCCAAGGAAAGCTGACTTCGAAAGATCGTCTGGTCTATTTTGGCAACCTGCAAAGTGGAGACAAGAGTGTAAAACATAGTGGAGATAACCTAACGGGAGCCGGCGATGGAGATGATGAACAAATACATGTGGAGCTAAGCAGTGTGCCAGGTTCCGTCGATAAGATTGTTTTCGTCGTCAATATATATGATTGCATAAAACGCAAACAAGACTTTGGCTTAATTGCCAATGCATTTATTAGGGTTGTTAATCCTGTTAATGGACAAGAGTTTTGTCGTTATAACTTAACTGAAAGCTATGCCGGCAAAACAAGCTTAGTGGTGGCAGAAGTATATCGCCACAACAACGAATGGAAATTCGCAGCAATCGGCGAAGGTACCAATGATGCATCCTTAAGTGAACTCATCCGTCGCTATCAGTAAAATTATTAAAGGGGGATAATGCTATGGCAATTAGTTTGCAAAAAGGTCAAAAAGTGGATCTTACCAAATCAAATCCCGGGCTTACAAAAATCATTGTTGGTCTGGGCTGGGATGTTAACAAGTATGATGGCGGAAAAGACTTTGATTTAGATTCTTCAGTTTTCATGCTTAGTGCTGAGGGAAAAGTTACTGACGAAAAGAACTTTGTCTTCTTTAATAATCCCAAGAGTCCCGATGGTTCAGTGACCCATACCGGTGACAATCGTTCCGGTGCCGGGGATGGTGATGATGAGCAAATCAAAGTCGATTTAGCCATTGTTTCCAGTAATGTATCCAAGATCACTTTCACCATTACAATTCATGAGGCTCAAGAACGGAATCAGAACTTTGGACAAGTATCTAACGCTTACGTACGTGTCCTGAACGAAGCTTCAGGGGAAGAGTTAATTCGCTACGACCTAGGAGAAGACTTTTCTATTGAAACAGCCATTGTAGTTGGCGAGCTTTATCGCAACAATGCAGAATGGAAGTTCAATGCCATTGGCAGTGGTTACCAAAATGGATTAGCCGGACTGTGCAAGGATTTTGGTTTAGACGTCTAATTCTGGAGGTCAGAAGCCAGAGTTCAGAGGTTGGGTTACTTAATTGTAATTTCATGAAATAATTAAATAGGTACACCTCCGTAAGTGGGTGTACCTATCACTATAGCTATCAGTATAAAAGCTTAATAAGAATAAGGTGGTGTTTCATAGTGGGGATCAGTCTGCAAAAAGGACAAAAGATTGACTTAACTAAGGGAAACCCAGGGCTAACCAAGATCATTGTTGGATTAGGCTGGGATACCAATAAGTATTCCGGTGGGTCGGACTTTGACCTAGATGCCTCCGTATTCTTGCTTGACAAAAACGGTCGAGCCGGAGGAATTGAGGATTTTATATATTATAATAACCTCGTTGGAGGTAATGGTTCAGTAAAACATACCGGTGATAACCTCACCGGAGCAGGTGACGGGGATGATGAACAAATTAAGGTTGACTTAGCTCTTGTACCTGCCCATGTCGAAAAGATTGCCTTTACCGTTACAATTCATGACGCGGTTCAAAGATCCCAGAACTTTGGTCAAGTATCAAATTCCTTTGTCCGAGTTGTTAATGAAACCAATGGACAAGAAGTTATGCGCTACGATTTAGGTGAAGATTTTTCTGTTGAAACAGCACTTGTAGTTTGCGAATTATATCGTCACCAAGGAGAATGGAAGTTTAATGCTATTGGCAGTGGCTTCTCAGGAGGACTGGCTGCTCTTTGCACAAACTATGGGTTAGATGTAAATTAGTATAATCGTCGATGAGGCGTCCCAATATTTGGGGCGCTTTTTAATTTGCATGAGTATATTTATGCATTTTCTTTCATATATGGGAGTTTGGCAGTAATACACTCATATTTGCTGGAATATACTAAAAATTAGTCTGTTGTGAGCCTTTCTGCTGTTTGATGTTTATGTAGTCGTTGCATACAATGGTAGAGCAACATCCATGTAGGACATCAGGGAGGTAATAATTAATGCTTAAAATGGGGAGCCGACCCATAAATCGATTTCTGAGCTTATGTATTTTATTGGCTGGGGTGGTACTCGTATGGGGTACAATTGTAACTTCTCACGGCGGGGACTGGCTTGTAAGAGGATTAAGGTTTTTTACGGAAGAAGGTGCGGGTCGTTCACTTACCTGGAAAGTGGATGGACTGACGATATTCTTCCTTTTTATTTTGCTCTTAGGCCAATGCTTATCTTCTCTTTATGCGATGGGATACCTAAAAGAATATGAGGAAGGAAATAAGTCTCTTTGGCCGTTTTATGGTGCTTGGTTTCTATTCCTTGGCAGTATGGTTAGTGTTCTGCTGGCAGATGATGGCTTTACCTTTTTATTGACTTGGGAAATGATGTCCTTATTTTCTTTTTTCTTAGTTCTCTATGAGCATGAAAATCCCCAAAACCGCAAGGCAGCCTATATTTACCTAATTATGACTCATGTCGGAACGGTCTTCTTGACCGCAGCAACCCTGTATTTATATACAAAAACCGGAAGCTTTGCTTTTCAGGTCTGGGCCGATTCGTCTTCGACACTTTCTACTAGTCAACTCAATTTGCTTTTTATAGCTTTCTTTATAGGATTGGGGACAAAGGCGGGTCTTGTCCCGTTACATATTTGGCTGCCCTACGCCCATTCTTCTGCACCAAGCCCTGTCTCTTCACTGATGTCGGGGGTCATGGTTAAAGTGGCGCTTTACCTCTTTTTAAGAATAGTTTGGCTTGCTTTTGGGCCGGGGATGGCTTGGTGGGGATGGTTATTCTTACTGGTTGGTGCTCTATCTGCCACTGTCGGAATACTCTTAGCGTCGGTTCAGACAGATCTTAAGAAGTTGCTCGCTTTTTCCACAATTGAAAATATAGGTATTCTTAGTATGGCTTTAGGAAGTGCCTTTCTGGCAAGGTTCTGGCAGAATGAATGGGCAATGAATTTGGCCCTTATTGCATTTTTTTGGCATTCTCTTCAGCATATGCTTTTCAAAACTTTGCTCTTTATGAGTGCCGGAAATATTATTCAGGCAACACATACCAGAAACCTAGAACAATTGGGCGGCTTGCTCAAACGTATGCCGAAGACAGGTTTTGGAGCCCTTATTGGAGTAATAGGGATCACCGCTTTACCTCCTCTGGGGGGATTCTGGGGAGAATTAATGATTTTTCAATCCCTATGGCTCAATACCATACATCTTGCTAATGGTTGGAGTAAAGCCGTCTTGCCCTTGTTTATTGGAGTCCTCGCCTTAGTAGGGGGATTATCCATGGCCACTTTTGTGAAGTGGTTTGGGATTGCTTTCCTTGGACAAGCCCGTTCGAATGTGGCTGATAAAGCTAGAGAGGTACAGCCTGTTCAATATGTCGCTCCATTTATCATCATTATTTTAGCGGTTTTAACTGTGCTTTGGCCCTCTGCTACCTTAGCCTTAATCAATTTTCCGCTCTTAGTTTTGAAAAACGGTGAAGTATCTGGGTTAGGATCAGTCGTAGAAAACTCGATCCATATGGCTTCCGTTTATTTGATAATTTTTACGTTACTCACATTAGTTGTTTTTACTTTAAGCAAACGAGGGAAACAGAGAGTTACAGCGACTTGGAACTGTGGTTCCCCTTTAACCCTTGATATGCAGTATAGTGCCACTGGATTAACCAAACCTATTCGGATTCTGTTTGCTAAAGCAATGGGTTCTCATCGACAAGTTGAACGGGATTTTGCTGGAACTCGTTATAGTTTGCGTTCGTTGAGCTATGAAGGGGAAATTAAAGCTACTTTTGAGGATTACTTCTATCGACCTTTAATTCGAGGATTGCTTTGGTTGGCAGCTCAAATTCGCAAACTGCAAGAAGGAAGTATTCATTTATACTTAGGGTACCTTTTGCTGACAGTGATCGTCGTTTTATTTTTAGGACGCTAGGAGGGAAGATATTGGACGGATCATTAGTGTTTTCAACCCGTTTGGTCATGGGCTTGGGACATATACTCTTAATTTTAATTGCTGCTCCGCTTCTTCAAGGATTCATTAAAAAAAGTAAAGCCTTCTGGCAGATGAGACAGGGCCCATCGATTCTTCAACCTTATCGAGATTTGAGAAAATTGATGAAGAAGGAAGAACTAATCTCAGAACATGCCTCGGGGATCTTTTTTCTGACTCCGCGGATTGTTCTCGCATGCATGTTAATGGCGGGGCTTGTTATTCCAAATGTTTGGGGATGGGCACCTTTAAGCGGTTGGGGGGATCTTTTTGTATTTGGTGCAAGCCTTGGTTTAGCCCGATTGTTTTTAACCCTTTCAGGCTTAGAGGGGGCAGGAACTTTCGGGGGGATGGGTTCTAGTCGAGAACTCTTTGTAGGATTATTAACGGAGCCGCCATTGCTTCTGGGGTTGATTGTTTTAGCTTTTATCTCTAATACAACCTCCTTACAAGGGATAACCTCCGGACTGGAGAGTGTGCCTCTCATTTTTGTCCCGCGATTATTAGCAGTAATAGCTTTGGTCATCGTTTGTATTGCAGAGATGGGTCGGATTCCAGTCGATAACCCAGATACCCATTTAGAACTAACCATGATTCACGAAGGAATGTTGCTGGAGTATACCGGTTCATCCCTAGCTTTGCTAAATTTTGCCGAGCAGATCAAGCAACTTTTGCTGATTAGCTTATTGACTCAAATTGTATTGCCGAGCGGGTTGATCTGGGGGAGTGAAGGTTTTTTAGGAATCCTCTCGGCTTTGGGTTTTGCTGGAGTTAAGATTGCTGTTTTCGGATTCTTTTTTGCCACAGTAGAAAGTGTCTTTGTTAAGAAGCGCCTTTTCTTACTTCCTAATTATTTGGCAACCAGCACTGCCTTCGCAATTTTGGCCTTGGTATCACTTTGGTTTATATAAGGGGGTTATGAAGTGCAAAGTGATTTTGTAAATGAGCTTAATTTATTACTGATTGTGCTTTTAACGAGTGGATTGAGTATTGTCTATAGCGCGAAGGTTAAAACAGCCCTCAACTTGTGGACTTTGCAGACTTTGGCTGTTTCTATTCTTATCTTAGCACAAGGGATCTATTATCATGAACTGGACGTAATCATTGTGGGAACCCTGTTGTTAATTGGCAAGGTCGGAGTTATTCCTGTACTTTTAGGACGTGTCTTGAAAAAGTCCAAGACTGAGTGGGTAGGGGAAATATATTTAAAGCGCACTTCTTCCTTAGTGGTTGCCGGAGCCTTAACTCTCATTGCCTATGAAGTGACGGAACCATTGATAGTACTGCAACCAAGCTTTCGTAACGGTTTAGCTGTTGGCTTAGCCTTAATCTTTTATGGCCTGCTGCTAATGATGATCCGCAAAGTCGCAATAGTACAGGTTTTAGGAATCTTGCTTGTTGATAATGGAATATTCCTAGCAGGATTTTTCTTGACCCAAGGGATGCCTTTGTTGATAGAGCTGGGAAGTATGTTTGATATCCTAGTCGGGATTTTAGTAATTGCGATTCTGACTAAGCAAATGCTGGAGAATTATGATTCTCTAAATGTTGATCACATGAGGTCATTGAAAGGATAGTATGCGATGTTTATTGGAGTGGGAATAATCGCGGCAGTTGGCATGCTGATGTCGTCAAAGGGCATCTACTTAAAACTATGGAATTGTACGGCACTTGTTTTATTAGCTGTGACCGGTGGATGGACCATAAGACAAACCTTAAGCCAAGGGACATACGGAGATCGATCTGGCCTTTTATATTGGGATGCCTTGAGCGCTTTGCTGCTAAGCGTCATAATCATAATTGCGGTGTATGTTATTTTATTTTCTTTGGGGTACATGGAAAAAGAAGTACTGGAGAAGAAACTGCTTAGAAAAAGTTTGAAGTGGTATTATTTCTGGATATGGATCTTTATCGCAACAATGCTTATAGTTGTCAGTACACCTAACTTAGGGATTATTTGGGTAGGAATTGAGATGACGACCATAGCCACGACTCTTATAGTTGGATTCTATCGAAACAAACAGGCAGTTGAAGCTGCTTGGAAATATGTGGTCTTGTGCACGGTAGGAATCAGCTTTGCTTTGCTGGGAACAATGTTGCTTTTTGCCGCGGCTGCACCGCTCTTGAATCTAAGTTTAAGCGCCTTGGATTGGCGATTGCTCCCACAAGTTGCCAATCAACTAGACCAGAATTTTCTGCGTTTGGGTGTTATATTTGCAGTTGTTGGTTATGGGGCAAAGGTGGGATTAGTTCCAATGCATGCTTGGCTCCCTGATGCCCATAGTCAAGCACCCTCTCCGGTTAGTGCCTTACTCTCCGCTGTTCTGCTTAATTGTGCTCTTTATGCAATTTTACGTTGGTATACTTTAGCTCGTCTGACCTCTCTGGGCTCAGATTTCATGGGTACGATCCTGATGAGCTTTGGATTGTTATCGTTGGCAGTAATGGTTGGATTTATTTTATTGCAAAAAGATATCAAGCGCTTATTGGCCTATTCAAGTGTTGAACACATGGGAATCTTAGCCTTAGGGTTTGGGTTGGGAACTAGGGAAGCAGTCTGGGGAGCGTCTTTACATCTGTTTCTCCATGGTTTAACGAAAGCCAACCTCTTTGTTATTATAGGAAATTTAGTGCAGAAAACTGGAACAAGACAAATCCCTAGGATTCGTGGGATATTGAAAGTTTACCCTTACACAGGGATCATTATGGTTTTAGGATTATTAGCGATCACTGGAACTCCTCCTTTTGGAACTTTCAGGTCAGAGCTGAGTATCCTTTCCGGGCTGTATAAAACAGGACATCCAATCTTGGGCTTTTTGGCCATTTTATGCCTCACAATAGTTTTTGCAGGTTTCCTCTTTCATTTTCTCCAGATGCTCTTTGGAAAGCCGAGAGGGCATTATCACCCTGGAGAGAGTATTAGTACTCTAGCTCTGGCAATCCCGCTTTTAGTAGTCCTTTTTCTAGGTTTGTTCATTCCCCATAGCCTTAATGAGACCCTAAATCAAGTTGTCAAAGTCATATTGGGAGGAGTATAGGATGCAAGGCTTAAGGGAGTATTTACAGAGTTACCCTGATATCGAGATTCTTAAATGGGAAAAACAAGAGGGAATTGTCTCACTGCCTCCCCATGATTTTTCAGATCTATTGACCTATTGTTTAGCTGTGAAGCCCCGGCCAATTTGGTTAACTCATGTTGTCAATGACGAGCGACAGTTGGGAAATGGTTTTTCCATCTATTTAGTGCTTCATTTTCCTGGAAAGGATTTTTCACTCACTTTTGTGGCAAAAGGGATTACTGTCGAATTTCCTTCACTTACCTCAATTTTACCGGCTTTGAATTGGTCGGAACGAGAAGCTCAAGATCTCTTCGGTTTGCTCGCTGACGGACATCCTGATCCTCGCCCGCTGGTATTACATCCGGGCTGGCCTAAGGGGTTCTATCCTTTACGTAAGGATTTTCAAGCTGAGCAAGAATCTAAGGGGTTTAAATCAGCACCTTTAGTCTTTCCGGAAGGCCATGGCGATGGCTTATTTGAAATTCCAGTTGGCCCAATTCATGCTGGAATTATTGAACCGGGGCATTTTCGGTTTTATACCCTTGGAGAAGCTGTTCTCCACTTAGAGGCCCAACTCTTTTTTACGCATAAGGGAATTGAGAAGCTCCTTGAAGGTAAAAGCATAGCAGAAGGTTTAGGCATCATAGAACGGGTTTGTGGAGTATGCACGGTCAGTCATTCTCTCGCTTATTGTCAGGCGGTTGAAAAACTTGCTCAATTGGAAGCTCCTTATTCTGTCTTAATATGGAGAACAATTCTGGCGGAATTGGAACGAGTTTATAATCATATAGGGGATATCGGTAATATGTGTGCCGGAGTCGGCTTTGCTTTAGGGAATGCCAATGGTCTGCAATGTAAGGAAAGGCTCCAACGCCTAAATCTAGAATTCTTTGGTCACCGATTTTTAAGGGGTACGGTGGTTCCCGGGGGCGTTAAATCAATCCCTACACTTAAGGAATCTCAAAGGATTTTAAAACAACTCATTGGACTAGCCAGCGATTTTGAAGAATGGATACCTTTGCTGCTCAAACACGACGGCTTTCGTCAAAGGGCTATCACGACTGGAATATTAAAGTCAGAAAGTGCAATGGATTTAGGAGTTACTGGGCCAGCCGCCCGGGCCTCGGGTTTACGTTATGATTGGCGAGAACTTCATGCCCATTTGGTATACCCAGAGCTGAAGGTTAAAGCTATGGTCGAAAACGAGGGAGATGTTTGGTCAAGGTTGATGGTTAGGGTCGAGGAAACAAGGGAAAGTTTCCGGTTTCTAAGAGAGTTATTGCAAAAAGGGTGGATGGAATCAGAGGTTCTAGATGTCAATCCAAAGGCCCTTGAAGAAAATATGATGATTCCTTGGCAGCCAGCTTGGGGATGTGTTGAGTCTCCTCGAGGAACTGATGTTGTCTGGCTCATGTTGGATGACAACAATAAAATTTACCGCTGCCGAATTCGATCAGCAAGCTATGCCAACTGGCCGGCAGTACCTCTGACGGTGCCAGGCAATATTGTCCCGGATTTTCCATTAATCAATAAAAGTTTTGAATTGTGCTATAGCTGCTGTGACCGCTAGTTGAAAAGGGGAAGATAACATGTGGAGTTTGTTGCTCCGAAAACTGAAAATAGGGCGTCTCACAGAAAAGGGCGGGCTTGTAATAACAGCGCCAAAGCCGTCTAATTTACCTAAAGAATTTAGACAATCTTTGCAAATTCGTCATCTGGATTGTGGCTCTTGTAATGGGTGTGATTGGGAAATTACAGCTCTTATTAATTCGGTCTATGACCTTCAGCATTACGGAATTGACTTTGTAGCTTCCCCACGTCATGCAGACCTCTTAATGTGTACAGGGCCTGGCTCTACTCAATTATTAAAAGCAGCTCATGAGACCTATGAAGCTATGGCCAAACCAAAATGGGTCATGGCGGTGGGGGATTGTGCCATAGATGGCGGGGTATTTAAGGATGGGTATGCCAGTGAAAAAGGTATCGGTGGAGTATTATCGGTGGATTTTAAGGTTCCGGGTTGCCCACCTTCACCAAAAGATATAATTTCTGCTTTGCTGGAATTTATGGGCAAACGAATTTGAACTTGGGGCAAATAGAACGTAAAGTCAATCGAAAAAAACTCCCGTAAATAAATTAATCCCTGGCAGTTCAAGTTGAACTGTCAGGGATTAATTTGTTTTAGTCAAGTAATTCAATCTAACTGAAAAGGATAAAAGTTAAGTTTAAACCTGAATATCCAGCTCTTTTATCTTGCGGTAGAGTGTATTTCGTCCAATCCCCAATATTTTTGCGGCGGGGGCAATTTTCCCTCTGGTTTGGGTTAAGGCGTAGAGGATTGTTTGCTTAGTTTGTTGATATAGTAAAGTTTCGGTTGTACACTCGGATTTTGAATCTTTCTGAATAAGTTCGTCAGGCAAGTTTTCCACGGTTAGAATCGAGCTGTCAGCCAAAGCAACCATGCTTTCAATACAGTTTTCCAGTTCACGGACATTTCCGGGCCAGGAGTGAGCCAATAAATAAGAATAGACGTCTTCATCAATCCCCAAGGGTTGGCCATTAAATGATTCGCAGGCTTTGCGAATAAAGTGGGGGACTAATTCTCTTATGTCTTCACTACGTTCGCGTAAGGGGGGTAGTTCTAAAGTGACAACTTTCAGACGATAATATAGATCTAAGCGAAAGAGTTCCTTTTCAACGAGAGCGTTGAGGTTTTTATGCGTCGCGGTAATCACCCGAACATTAATCTTTTTGGCTTTAATATCTCCAATTCGAGAAACTTCCTTTTCTTGAAGTACTCTAAGGAGCGCCACCTGAACGTTCAAAGGCATATCACCAATTTCATCAAGGAAAATAGTTCCTTTGTCTGCTAATTCGAACTTTCCGGGTTTCCCCCCACGGCGGGCTCCCGTGAAGGCACCCTCAACATAGCCAAATAGTTCACTTTCAATCAGTGTGGGAGACAGTGAAGCACAGTTTAAAGCAACAAAAGGACCTTCTCGACGTGGACTGAGTTGATGAATTGATTTAGCGATTATTTCTTTTCCCGTGCCACTTTCACCATGGATGAGAACGGAAGAATGGGTTGCGGCTACTCTCGAAGCTTGTTCCAGAATTCGTTGCGACGCTCGACTGCGTCCGACCCATAAGGTATTTGCTGGGGCTCGATGATTGCTTTGTAGAGTTCCGACTGCTCCTAATGGTTCGCCGGCATCGTTGACCACACGCTTTAAGTGTGAGGATATTTCTTTTCCCGTCCGATCCTTTAAATGCAGATCTAGAGAATGTCCGCTTAACATCCACCCTTTTGGAGAACTGAAGATATCAGCTGCCGGTCTGCCTATGATGTCTGTTTGTCTTCGCCCCAGCAGCGCAGCGCCAAAACTGTTAATGTTTGTGATGATACCATTATTATCAATGGCCAGAAACCCTTGGTGCAATAGGGAGGATGCCAGCTTGGCTCCCTCTTGATAAAACTTTAATTGATTTTCCAGTTCAAACACCTGCAAGTTTTTTTTGATCATACTTGCACCCATCATAGCAATATTTAAAATCTTTTCCTGATCATGATTGGCTTCTCCGCTGATATCTAAGACACCGATAGGTTTCCCCTGGGCATTTTGTATCGGAGCAGCCCAACAGGCTAAAAAGTGATTATCACGCACAAAATGCTCCCAGCCAGACACTGAGGTAGGGGCATTGTCGCGGAGAGCTGTTCCGATGGCGTTAGTTCCGCGAATTTCTTCACTCCAACTAGCACCCGGACTCAGATTGACCCTTTGTGCTTTAGTCATAAAAGGCGCGTCGCCGATGGCTTCAATTATATATCCATCATTATCACCTAACAAAATAGTGTAATTGGTGCTTCCCAGCAGGTCAAAAATGTAGGGTAGAACCGTCTCCCCGGCTCGGATTAGGGCCTCTTTAGCTTCGCGGCGTTCACTGAGCCGCGGCAAAGATAGAATATCCTGATTAGAAATTAGGGTGTGGTCTACACGATACTCTAAGCTTCTTTGCCACGAACGATAGATGGAAGGAGTGACTTCGGATTCAACGCTTTCCCCATTAATGAAACGTTTCCAGTGGTTATCCATAGATCCCTTCCCCATCCTCTCTAGTCATGGAGTTTGTTCCTTACAATTGTCAGAATATCATATCTATTTCGATCAGACAACACCAAAGCTTGAGACAAATTGTTCTATTTTGGAACAAAAATTGGATGCAAATCGATCAAATATGGAGCATTGAGGTCAATAAATGGTAAACTGTCTTACCTAATTGAGCTATTTTCTGGGTTCCTAATACTCACTTAAGTCTCTTTAGCATGATATAAAATATAAATAAACCACAGGCGGATTCTTAAAACACCTGTGGTTTGGTTTCTTTTACTTGAACCAAAGTAACTTCGGCTCTAGACAGTCAAATTATCCTTACTTACCAAAGGAACAGCGGGGATAGATGCAGACGGGACAGTTGAGACAAAGGCCTCCACTTCCTAGCTTGACGATATCCAGGCGTGTCAAACGCTCTCCTGTCATCAAGCGTGGAGCAATTAAGTCAAAGGCCGTCGTCTTAGAATACATTACGCACCCAGGTAATCCCATGATAGGGATTTTTCCAATATAAGCCAGCAAAAACATGGCTCCCGGCAACACGGGGGCACCATAGGTAATAAGCTCTGCGCCCATTTCTTTGATGGCTGTGGGCGTAACATCGTCCGGATCAACAGACATGCCGCCGCTCACTAAGACCATTTCTGCACCTTGATTTAGCTGCTCTCTAATAGAGCTCTGGATCAAGGAAACATCATCATTGGCCAAGGTATGGGCAATAACCTCAGATCCCCAGTTTTCAACCTTAGCACGCAGAACAGGGCCAAATTTATCTTGGATTCGTCCGTGGTAGACTTCACTCCCTGTGGTTACTATGCCCACTTTCGCGTGCTTGAGAGGTCGGACTTCCAGAATAGGTTCTTTAAAGGTTTTAGCAATCCCTTCAGCTTCCTTGATCACGGCCTCATCAATCATCAGGGGTACAACTCGGGTTCCGCCGACTATATCCCCTTTTTTGACCGGATAGTGATTGTGAAGGGTAGATAGAATAACCTGTTCTAATGTATTTAAGGCCAGAATGCCGTCTACAGAAGAATAAAGGAGTCCGTCATGGGCAGCAGTTAAGTTTACTTTTCCTTCCTTAGGTTCGTCGAGAACTAGGCCAGAACCGGCAACGGCTTGGGCAAGGCGCTCCGCAGCTTCATTTTCGTGGATTAAGCCCGGTGTCTGATCCCAAACATAAATATGCTCCTTACCCATACTAAGCAGGACTGAAATATCTTCGTCTCGAACGATATGTCCCTTTCGAAATCGCGGCCCTTTGCTGACCCCGGGGATAATCTGAGTCATATCGTGAATAAGAATAGTGCCAACAGAATCCTTTACCTTGATTTTTTCCATGAAGATATCCTCCAATACATCGTGTAAGGGTGTTCGATTACACCTCACCAGAAGCAGGGAAGAAAAATGTCAGAGTTCAAGGCAGATTGAGGGGAAATCAAGCTGCCCAATTGCATGGTACAGCATTCTTGTCGGATGGTCAAGAGGGAAGTGTTTTGGTGAGAGGATTAGAGAATAGGGAAGAGAGACGAAGTTTTAATAGTCTGAATCATGGCATGATTATTGCAACAATCTTCAAGTAAAGCAAAGTAGAGCAAATTAAATCAAAGTTAACCAAACTTAGGCAAGCGAATTTATAGCCTGCTAAAAAAAGAATGGGAGGAATATTTGTCAGTTGTTTAACAAGTGAGTGGGGAAATTTGCTCTTTTGCTGTCCAGAACATACCAGATATTAGTTCGAAAAATGAAGTCATCAAGCTATAGCACAAACTGGGAGAACAAAAGCAGATTGTAGAGGATTAAGCAAGGAAAAAGGAGAGAAAAGGATGATTAAGAAACATGTCATTATCAACGGTAACCCTCAAACATTAATTGTTGATGGTGAAGTAACTCTAGCCAATGTCTTACGGGGACAACTGCACATGACCGGAACTAAAATAGGCTGTGGTAAGGCTCAATGCGGTGCTTGTTCCGTTATTGTCGATGGTAAAGTCATTCGATCCTGCGTTACAAAAATGAAACGAATTGCTGATGAAGCTGTTATTACCACGATTGAAGGCGTGGGCACCAAGGAACACTTACACCCCTTACAGCTGGCCTGGATGATTCATGGTGCTGCTCAATGTGGTTTTTGTAGTCCGGGATTCATTGTTTCTGCCAAACAACTCTTAGAGGAAAATAATAATCCCACGAGGGACGAGGTTCGAGATTGGTTCCAAAAGCACAGAAATGCCTGCCGATGTACAGGGTACAAACCTTTAGTTGACGCAGTAATGGAAGCTTCTCGTTTAATACGCGGTGAGGTAACTGTTGAAGAGTTATGGTGTAAATTGCCTGAAGACGGACGGATTTGGGGCACAGAGTACATTCGCCCTTCGGCCTTGGCCAAAGTTACAGGTACTTGGGATTTCGGTGCTGATGTAGGAATCAAAATGCCTTGTGAAACTTTGCAGCTCAAATTGGTACAGGCCAAAGTTTCTCATGCTAATATTCTCTCCATTGATACCTCTGAAGCTGAGAAAATGCCGGGAGTTTATCGAGTTATTACCCATAAAGATGTTGTCGGCAAAAACCAAATTACCGGTTTAATCACTTTCCCAACCAATAAGGGAGATGGATGGGATCGCCCGATTCTCTGTGAGAAAAAAGTGTTCCAATTTGGCGATGCCATAGCCATTGTTGCAGCTGATACGGCAGCACACGCTCAGGCAGCGGCTGATAAAGTAAAAGTGGAACTTGAATTGCTCCCCGAATACATGAGTGCTCCTGCAGCCATGGCGGATGATGCCATTGAAATACACCCCGGCACACCCAACGTTTATTTCGAAACCAAGGTGGTAAAAGGAGATGAAACCGCTCCTTTAATGGAAACCGCTGATGTAGTTGTGGAGGATGACTTTTATATCGGACGACAACCACATATGCCTATTGAACCAGATGTGGGTTTTGCCTTTTTCAATGAAGAGGGTAAGCTGATTATTCATTCTAAGAGTATCGGAATTCATCTCCATCAAGCAATGATCTGTGCAGGGATCGGAATTGAGTCCGATAAGCTGATTTTGGTACAAAACCCTGCCGGTGGAACTTTTGGCTATAAATTCAGTCCAACCATTGAAGCTTTATTAGGGGTTGCCGCTGTGGCCACAGGTAAACCGGTCTACCTGGAATTTGACTACTATCAGCAAACCACTTATACAGGAAAACGTTCACCTTTCTTTATTAATCTCAAATATGGGGCGACTAAAGAGGGTAAATTAGTAGCCATGGAATCAGATTGGACTGTCGACCATGGTCCCTATTCTGAATTCGGCGACTTGCTGACTATGCGCGGTACACAGTTCATAGGCTGCGGTTACAATATCCCCAATATTCGGGGTAATGGACGAACTGTGTGTACGAACCATGCTTGGGGTTCGGCTTTCCGAGGGTATGGATCTCCACAAAGTACCTTCTCCTCAGAGGTATTAATGGACGAATTGGCAGAAAAGTTAGGAATGGATCCCTTTGAATTACGTTACAAAAACGTCTACAGACCGGGGGATACCACACCAACGGGATGTGAACCTGATGTCTACTGCCTGGTGGATATTCTGGATAAACTTAAACCTTGCTATGAAACGGCTCAGGAATGGGTTAAACAGCCGGCATCCTCACCTGACAAGAAACGCGGAATTGGAATATCCATTGGTGTCTATGGATCAGGCCTGGACGGAGCAGACAGCTCTGTGGTCAATGCAGAGTTAACTTCAAAAGGCGTAACAATATATACTTCTTGGGAAGACCATGGGCAGGGTGCGGATATGGGAACTTTAGCAACGGCTCATGAAGCCCTGCGTCCTTTGGGAATCAAGCCAGAGGATATCAAGTTGGTCATGAATGACATGGAGAAAACTCCTAACAGCGGACCGGCGGGTGGAAGTCGTTCCCAAGTATTAGTTGGTAATGCAACTCGAGTTGCTTGTGAAGAACTCATCAAAGGGATTAGCAAAGAGGACGGAACTTTCCGCACCTATGACGAGATGATTGCCGAAAAATTGCCGGTTTATTTTAGCGGTGCTTGGACTGCTCCTGCTTCGGAGTGCAGTGTAGAGACCGGACAAGGAAATCCCTTTGCCGTCTATATGTACGGAGCTTTCTTATCTCAAGTTGAAGTCAACATCACCACCGGGAAGACTGAAGTTGTAAAAATGACAATGGTAGCAGATGTAGGAAAAATCGCCAACAAATTAGTCGTAGATGGACAATTGTATGGCGGCTTAGTTCAAGGTTTAGGCTTAGCTCTTAGTGAAGATTTCGAAGACATCAAGAAACACATTGATTTGATCAGCTGTGGCTTACCATTTATTAAAGATGTCCCGGATAATATTGAACTCCATTATGTAGAGACCCATAGGCCTCATGGCCCCTTCGGAGCTGCAGGCTCAGGAGAATTGCCCCTGACCTCTCCTCATGCTTCCATCATCAACGCCATTTACAACGCGTGCGGAGCTCGGATCACCCACCTGCCTGCTCGTCCGGAAAAGGTTCTGGCGGCACTCAATGCTAAGAAATAATTAATCCGTCGGCTACGAACTTTGTATTACTCTTAAAGACTCCTCCTGGGGAAACAGGGGACGGTTCTTCTGTCTGGCTCTGGGAGGAGCGCTTTTTATCCTTTGCTGGCTCTGCGTCAGCAGCATGGATGTCTACCCTGAAATAACATTATAAAGTGAGTTGGTGTTGCTAATGGATCAAGACGAACTAAAAAAGCAAGAAGCCAAGTGTACTCAGGAAAGCCCTCCGGCCTGTACGGCAGGCTGTCCTATTCACGTAGACGTTCGGAAATTGATGACGGATATTCAAAAACAAGATTGGAAAAGTGCCTTAGCAACCCTCCAAAAGAAACAGCCCTTTCCCGGAATCATCGGACGAATCTGTGATCATCCCTGTGAAGCTGTCTGTCTTCGCCAAGACGTGGGAACAGCAGTTGCCATTTCTGCCCTAGAAGGGTTTTGTGTGCAAAATCACTATGCAAAAGTCAAGATGGGAATAGTTCCCTCAAAAAGCCAGACCGTTGCTATAGTTGGTTCAGGCCTGAGAGGCTTGACGGCAGCCTATGACTTAGCTAAAAAAGGATATAAAGTTAGCCTGTTTGAGAAAACTGACCGTTTGGGCGGATATCTCTGGAGTTACCCGAAGGATCAACTACCTTCTGAGATTATCGTCGAGGAATTGTCCGTGTTAAGCAGGCTCAACGTTCAGATACATCTAAACACAGCAATAACCTCCCAGGATTTAGGCCAACTCCAAGGAAAATTTAATGTCTTATATCTGGGGCTGGCCGAAAATTCACCGGAGATAACAGAGCTCTTAGGTGAGCAGCTGCAGATTGATCCCGCTACCTGTGCAACTCTCCTTCCTGGAATATTTGGCGGGTCTTATGCAGGTAATAATTCTCTCATTAATTCAGTAGCTGACGGCCGGAAGGCAGCAGTTTCCATGGATCGCTATTTGCAGGGCGTCTCCTTGACTGCTTCACGAGAAGGAGAAGGGGCTTTTGAGACCCAATTGTACGTTAATACCCGTGGAATAGATCCTTTATCCCGGGTGCCAATGAGTAACAGCTCCCAAGGGTATACCCTTGAGGAAGCCCTTCAAGAAGCGGGCAGGTGTCTGGACTGTCAATGTCTGGAGTGCGTTAAAGCTTGTAAGTATATGCAGGAATACGGAAGTTACCCTAAAAAGTATTTGAGGCAGATCTATAATAACGATACCATCGTCATGGGAATGCGCCATGGGAATAAAATGATCAATTCCTGCAGTCTCTGTGGCCAGTGCGCAGAAATATGTCCTCAGGGGCTGGATCTGGGGGTGGCCTGTAAAGCAACCCGGGAGAGCATGGTAAGCAAAGGGAAAATGCCTCCCTCGGCTCATGATTTCGCTCTGAGGGATATGACTTTCAACAACAGCGCGGAATTCACTTTAACCAGACATCAACCCGGCCACACTTCCAGTAAGTATGTCTTTTTTCCCGGCTGTCAATTAAGTGGTTCTTCGCCGGAACGAGTGAAACAGGTTTATGCCTATTTAACTGACAAGCTTTCCGGAGGAGTAGCTCTCCTGCTGCGTTGCTGCAACGCTCCCGCCGATTGGGCCGGAGATCAAGAATTATTTCAAAACAGTTTAAAGGATTTAGTGAATGAATGGGAGTCCTTAGGCAAACCGCAAATCATTGTCGCCTGCTCTACCTGTCACAGCATATTCCGGGAGAGGTTTCCGGAGGTGGTATCTTTATGGGAGCTGATGGCGGACTTGGGATTGCCTGAGCAGGGAGTCTGCCCCACCGGGGTTAAACTGGCTGTTCAAGACCCTTGTACCACAAGAAATGAGCCAAACCTCCAAGCTGCCGTACGCCAAATCTTACAGGAGCTGGGGTGTGAGATTGAAGAATTGCCCTACAGCAAAGAACGAACCAAGTGTTGTGGCTTCGGAGGACTGACATCCTTTGCTAATCCGAATTTAGGGAAGAAGATTGTTGAAGATCGAATCCAGGAAAGTTCTACGGACTATGTGGCCTACTGTGCGATGTGCCGGGATAATTTTGCCTCCCAGGGCAAACGAACGGTTCATCTCTTAGATTTGATGTTCGATACTAACTTTGAAGAGGCGGCACTTAGACCCAGGGTTGGTTTATCATATCGGCACGAAAATCGAGCAAAATTAAAAAGCACCTTGTTAGACTCGCTGTGGAAAGAAGTTCTGCCGAAAAAGGATGTGGCCTATTTGCAGATTAAACTCCAGTTAGATGAAAGAGTCCTGGGGATTATGGAAGAACGACGGATATTAATTGAAGATATTCAACGGGTCATAGAACTGGCCGAAGGGACGGGAAGAAAGTTTGTTAACCCTGACAATGGTCACAGCTTAGCCTATTTCCGGCCTGTCAAAGTGACCTATTGGGTTGAATATCAAGAACAGGAGCAAGGCTTTGTGGTACTCAATGTGTACAGCCACCGCATGGAAATTGTGGAGGAAGGATCATGAATAACAATCAAAAACAGACTCCTAAAACCCCTTGGAAGTGTGGGAAATGTGGCGGAGAGCTCCAGAGAGGGGCGGTCAAGGCCTCCTATTTGGGTAATGATTTTGTCGTAGAAGAGTTAAAATGCCTAAGCTGTGGCCTGGTCTTAATTACAGAAGATCTGGCTTTAGGGAAAATGTTTGAAGTAGAACAAAGCCTTGAGGATAAGTGAGGGGGGAGCGGGATGACCGTCGACGCATTTCGCATGTTTCAATTAGCTACCCAGGGATTCTGCTGCAGCCAAATCATGGTTATTCTAGGATTAGATGAACAAGGCCAGGAAAACCCAGACTTAATTAGAGCCATGCATGGGTTGTGCGGAGGGATAGGCAGATCGGGAAAAACCTGCGGAGCACTTACCGGCGGAGTGTGTGTACTTGGCTTAAAGATGGGGAAAGGAACGCCCCAGGAATTTGGTCATTCCAAATTAAACCGGATGATCAATGATTTGCTGGAGTGGTTTGAAGAGGTTCATGGCAGTATCGATTGTGACGGGATTTTAGATCACTCTCTGGGCGAGGGTAATGAGTACCCAGTGCAATGCGGCAATATTGTTTCAACTACCTTTAGTAAGGTTAATGAGATTTTGGCTGCCTATGCGGATGAGCCGGAAATGTCGGATGAGGAATAAACAGTGGATAATAATGACCAAGGAATTTTTAAACTATATGAGAGTGACCTCTTGCGCCAGAGTACAGGGGATACCCTGAGACCGGGTGGTTTTTACTTAACGGATCTTGGAGTAAAAAGCTGCAATTTTTCCCCGGGGGCGCGGGTACTAGATGTGGGCTGCGGCAGCGGCGCAACAGTTGATCGTTTGGTTTCCTTGTATGGACTACAGGCTTTAGGACTGGATCCCTCAGCACTGCTTCTGGAAAGTGGTCTAAAGAAGAACCCCAGTTTGAATCTGATTCAAGGACAGGGAGAAGACTTGCCTTTTCCTGCTCAGCAAATGGACGGAGTATTTGCCGAGTGCGCTTTGTCCGTTATGGCAGACCTGGATCAAGTTCTCCAGGAAATTTTTAGAGTTCTTAAACCAGGCGGGTGGTTAGTTATCAATGACGTTTATGCCAAGAATCCCGACGGACTTACTGGTCTTCAAGCCCTTAAGCTCGATTCATGTATTCGCAGGGCCCTGCCCAAAGAGGCATTAGTTGATAAACTTCTCCAACAGGGTTTTCGACTTGTTAATTGGATGGATCATACCAACTTATTGACCCAGCTAACTGTCAATTTAATCATGACCCATGGCTCCATGGACAATTTTTGGCTGAAGACATCAACCTGCTCGTGTTCTAATCTAGACTCAGGTTCTGAATCAATTGATCCGATCCTTGTTCGAGGGGCTCTTAAGCAAGCCAAGATGGGATATTTCCAACTGATTGCCCAAAAGAAGGCTACTTCAGTTAGAAAGGGATAGCAGATGGATATAAGAGACGAATATTTGATATCCGCAACCGAAAGCTTCACCGAGAGTTTATGTCCGGAATGTTTGCAGAGAATTCCGGCTCAGCGAGTGGTTGAGAAGGATGCAGTTTATATGGTCAAGCAATGCCCGGAACATGGAGACTATAGAACCCTGCTTTGGCGTGGGAGTCCCCAATGGGACTCTTGGCTCAGACCAACCATTCCGACCCCGCCAAAGGAGTGCTTTACTCAGGTTGAGAAAGGATGTCCCTTTGATTGCGGCTTATGCCGAGAACATTATAAGACAACCTGTACAGCTTTGCTGGAGATTACTCAGCGTTGTAATTTAAACTGCCGGGTTTGTTTTGCCAATGCCGGTACGGAGCTTGATGAACCATCCTTAGCAGTGATCGAGGGATGGTATAAGAAGGTTCTTACTGCCAGCGGTTCGGTCAATATTCAGTTGTCCGGCGGCGAACCAACTATTAGAGATGACCTGCCGGAAATTGTGGAGATGGGAAGGAGCTTAGGCTTCAACTTTATTCAGCTAAACACCAATGGCTTGCGTCTGGCGGAAGACTTTGCTTTTGTAAGCCGATTGAAAGAAGCGGGTCTTAGCTCCGTGTTCCTGCAATTTGACGGTACAGAGGATTTGATTTATCAGACAATCAGAGGCCGCAAGCTTTTGGAGGTTAAGGCCAAAGCCATAGACAATTGCGCTGAACAGGAGATTGGGGTGGTCTTAGTCCCTACCTTGATCCCGGGGATTAATACTCACAATATCGGAGGAATCCTCAAGTTTGCCTTAGAGAAACATCCCGCTGTCAGAGGGGTGCACTTTCAGCCCGTTAGTTATTTCGGAAGGATTCTCAAGGAACCCCAGGATTCAGACCGGATCACCCTCCCTGAAGTCATTCGAGCCATTGAGGAACAGACGGATGGACTGATCAAGGTCGGCAATCTGAAACCCCATAATGGTCGCTGCTCCTTTAGCGGCAATTTCATCAAACAAAGGGACGGTTCATTAAAGCCCATTGTCAATAATTCCTGTTGCACCGGGCCGGAGCGGGCAGATGAGCTGGCTCGAAAAACCCGAAGTTTTGTGGCTCGGCAATGGTCGGGGGCAGAAACCTTAAAGATTCAGCCTCTAAGCACCCAGCCCTCCAACTCCTGGGACAATCTAATTCAACAACTGAAAACCTATGCCTTTTCCATCAGCGGTATGGCCTTTCAGGATGTCTGGAATCTGGATATTGAACGCCTAAAAAATTGTTGTATTCATGTGGTCAGCCCTGAAGGCAAGTTAATTCCTTTTTGCGCTTACAACCTTACAGATAAACTCGGGCACTCAATTTACCGGAGGGAGAGATAGGTTTGGCTATAGCAACCACCTCCCTGGAGCCGTGGATTAGCAGCAAAATCAACGGAGATTCTTCAAAGAACTTAACCAGAACCCGAATTGAAAACTATCAAATACAAAAGCTGCAGGAAACTCTTCAGTGGGCTATCAGCAACAGCAGGTTTTACAGACATTTATACTCAGGCCGGGCTTGTGAGATAGACAACCTTAAGGATTTATTACAGTTGCCCTTTACCACCCCTGAAGATTTAAGACAGAATCCTTTGGATTTCCTCTGTGTCTCGCAAAATGAGATCAATAGAATCGTTACTTTACAGAGCTCGGGCACAACCGGCAAACCTAAGCGCTTGTTTTTTACTGAGGCAGATCAAGAATTAACCATCGATTTCTTTCGTCATGGTATGTTAACCCTGGTAAAACCCGGAGATAGAGTCTTGATAATGCTGCCGGGAGGTACCCCGGGAAGCGTCGGAGATTTGCTGCGCTTAGGTTTAGAAAGAGCGGGTATAACAGGGATTGTTCATGGTCTGGTCAGCAATCCGGAGTCAACTTTAGAGCAGATCAAAGTAAACAAGATTACTGCTTTAGTAGGAATCCCTACCCAAGTCCTGAGCTTGGCTCGTTTTAAAAATTCCCAAGGACGCCCAGTCCATTTGAGCTTGAGTAGGGTTTTGTTAAGTACGGATTACGTACCCCTAGCTATAGCGCAAGAACTGGAAAAGACATGGGGATGCAAAGTATTTAATCACTACGGAATGACTGAGATGGGACTGGGAGGAGGCCTGGAATGTGAAGGCTTCTGCGGTTACCATCTCAGGGAAGCGGATCTCTATCTGGAAATCATCGATCCCCGCTCCGGGCTGCCTGTCGAGGATGGGCAGCGAGGAGAGATCGTCCTAACCACTTTGACTCGGAAGGGAATGCCCTTGATCCGCTATCGAACAGGTGACCTGTCCAGATTTATTCCGGATCCCTGCGTTTGCGGGACAGTATTAAAGAGACTGGAACTGCTGAAGTCCAGAGATCGGGTTTACCTGACCGAGACGGAGTACCTTACTATGGCGGACTTTGACGAGGTATTGTTTGCTTTGCCTAAAGTTATGGATTTCGAGGTAACCCTTACGAAGAAGGGAGCAAAGGAAAGCTATTTACAACTCAGAGTCCAGCTAAAGGGTTCCTTTTCCTTGGCAACCCAGAATAATCTTATGGAAGCCTTAGATAAAATTCCTGCCCTCAGAAATGCCAGACAGCTGGGTCAACTGAAGGTAATGCTTTTGCTCATCTCCAGCACAGGACTAATTGTTCAAAAAAGCACATCTAAACGACAAATTCTCGACAAGAGAGGGAGTGACTAGTTGTTAACAGCAATCATAGTTGCCGCCGGCTACTCATTTCGCATGAAACGCTTCAAACCCCTTTTATCCTTGGGCGAGGACACGGTCTTAGAAAAAGCTGTTGAAAGCTTCGTTAAGGGTGGAATAAGGGATATTCGCGTGGTAGTGGGGCATCGAGCCAACGAAATGTATCCTATTTTAGAGAAAATCGAAGTTCAGACGGTTGTCAACCCGAATTTTTCTGAGGGCATGTTCTCCTCGGTGAGAGCCGGAGTTGAAAGCCTGCCCTCGGAGGCGAAAGGATTTTTTTTGTTACCTGTGGATAATCCAATCATCAGGCCGGACAGTATCAAGAAGCTGGAGAGTGCCTTCATGACAACAAGATTTGGTATTATCTACCCAACTTATCAAGGCACCAGGGGACACCCTCCTTTAATTTCCTGCCGCTATGGGAAAAAAGTAATGTTTTGGGATAAACCGGGAGGAATGAAGGCTTTATTAGAACAATATGAACAGGACGCCTTGGAGGTGGAGGTGGAGGACCCTGGAATTCTGCTGGATATGGACACACCGGAAGACTATCAACAAATGCTCAACTATTGCGGGCATTCCCAGATACCTTCGGAAAAAGAGTGTTACGCTATCCTGAAAAGTTCTAACACTTCTCCACAGGTGGTAAATCATTGCCAGCAGGTAGCACAGGTAAGTAGTGTCCTGGGAAGTTGTTTAATTAGGTGCGGATGTCCGCTGAACCAGGAACTCATCAAGGCAGCTGCCCTGCTGCATGACTTAGCCAAAGGGGAAGCTAACCATGCCTTGGCGGGTGCCAAAATGCTGGTTAAATATCCGGAAGTAGCCCTGATTGTCGCTGAACACATGGATATTTGTCTAGATTCAACAGACCGCCTTTTAACAGAGAAAGAAGTGGTTTATTTGGCAGACAAACTTGTTAAAGAGGAACAAATTATCTCACTCCAGGCTAGATTCTCCGGACTCTTGGAACAGTTCAAGAACAATGTTGAGGTTTCCAATAAGATTATCCTCAGACTTAGCAACGCCGAAAAAATCCAGGGGAAAATAGAAGAGATCGTTAAGATGCCATTGCCGGACATATGGAAGGTTGAGCTAGGAGGAAAGGGCTAATGGATAAGGAAATAATTTTTGGCCTTAAAAAGGCCATCGCAGAAACAATGGAAGCAGCACTGATTACAGTAACCAACGTATTAGGCTCAACTCCCCGTAAGCCGGGAGCAAAAATGTTGGTTTTTGCTGATGGAACAACCCTAGGAACCATTGGCGGCGGATGTGGGGAAGCAGAGGGAAGAAGAGAGGCTCTTAATGTTATCGCAGCTCAGACCTCGAAGATACACTACCTTAATATGACTGCAGACCTGGCCTCAGATGAGGGTATGGTTTGTGGAGGGATTATGGGATTATTCATTGATTATCTGGGGCCCTATAGTCCGGAGGAACACCTGAAAATCATGCAAGATTATTTGGCTGACTTGGAAAGGGTAAAACCTGTTCTTGTAACTGTTATAGAGGCCCATAATCAGGAATTAGTAGGGAAAAAATTATTCGTCCTAGACAATGGAGAGATCAAAGGGGATTTAGGCTCAGAAGAGCTAACTCGAATTGCTCTGGAAAATGCCAAAATCGGAGCTAAGCGCTGTCAGCCGGTCTTGGTGAGTTTAGACTTAGAGTTTGAGCCCTGCGATACTTCGGTTAAGAAACCAGCCTATCGTTTTTTGGTGGAGTCACCCCAGACGGTTGTCCAACTGTTAATTCTGGGTGCGGGACATATTGCCCTCCCCCTGGCGGCTATGGCTAAGATGGTAGGGTATGAGGTTACTGTGGTAGATGATCGGTTATCCTTTGCCAATGCTTACCGATTTCCAACGGCTGATAAAATTCTGTGCGATGACTTTGAACTTGCCATAGATAAGATAACCATTAATCCCCAAACATTTGTGGTGATTATTACCCGTGGACACCGCTATGACAAACTCTGCCTGCGTAAAGTGATCGATCAGCCAGCTTCCTACATCGGTATGATTGGCAGTCGGAAAAGGGTGAAAGCCTTGCTTGCTGAACTGGAGGAAGAGGGAATTTCCAGAGAAGGGCTGCAAAAGGTGTATTCCCCCATCGGCCTGAAAATCGGGGCGGAAACTCCTGAAGAAATTGCTGTAAGCATTCTTAGCGAACTGATAAAAGTTCAAAGGGAGTTGGATCAAAAGGTAAGGTAAATTGAAATGAGCATAATCAATTATGAGTAAAAAATTTATTTATTTACTAAGGCACGGGGATATTGGTCTTGGTAAAGAGAAACGCTATATTAGTCAAACGGACTTGCCCCTAAGTGTCCTTGGCGAGCAGCAAGCAAATTTATTGAAGGAGAAGTTGAGTCGGGTGCCCTTAGATAGCATATACTGCAGCGATTTAGCGAGGTCAGAACAAACTGCTGATATAATTGCTGCGGTTCATCAAATTAAACCCATAGCGCGCCAGGAATTACGCGAAATAAGGATGGGCGATTGGGAAGGGCAGCTTTTCTCAGAGATCAGAGCTAAGTATCCCAAGGAATTTCGGGAACGTGGAGAAGATATCGCCAATTACACGCCGCCAGGGGGGGAAAGTTTCTCTGATTGTTACCAAAGAGTGATTCCTGTCCTGGAAAACCTATCAAAATCCAACGAAACAACTATCGCAATTGTTGGGCATGCAGGCGTCAATAGAGTAATATTGTGCCATGTACTGGGTATGCCTTTAGAAAACCTCTTTCGTTTTGAGCAAAGTTATGGATGTGTTAATCTGATCAGCAAAGAGGGTTCAGAATATCGATTGAACTATTTAAACTATATAGTCACCTGAATCTCTCTAAAGATTATTAAAGAGGCATGAAAGCTAGACCGCCTCTCACACACCGATAAAGGGGTAGATCCTTTAACACAATTATTGTGTTAAAGGATCTACCCCCTTTACATGCCGAGCTATATATTAACACCCAGATCCTTCATCTTCCGATAGAGAGTATTTCTCCCGATGCCAAGGAGCTTAGCAGCTGGGGCTATCTTCCCGTTAGTTTGATTAAGGGCGTAAAGAATAGCCTGTTTAGTTTGTTGATTTAGCAGGGGTTCAGCTTTGGTTACTGATTTGTTTTGCAAAGACTGCCGAATTTCATCCGGTAAATCTTCAACGGTAAGAACGGGACCTTCTGCTAAAGCAACCATGCTTTCAATACAGTTCTCTAATTCTCGGACATTACCAGGCCAGGAATGGGAGGACAGATATGAAAACACTTCTTCTTGAATACCCAGCAGTGGGAGTTCCAGGGAATTACATGTTTTGTCAATAAAATAACGAACTAAGTCAGGAATATCCTCTGTACGTTCCCGGAGGGGAGGTAATTCTAAAGTAATGACTTTAAGGCGATAGTATAAATCTAAGCGAAATTTTTCCTCAGTTACTAGCACGGAGAGATCTTTATGAGTAGCAGCAATGACACGAACATCTATTTTTAAAGCTTTTGTATCCCCAATCCGAGAAACTTCCTTTTCTTGCAGCACTCGAAGAAGTGCTACTTGAACATTTAAGGGCATATCTCCAATTTCATCAAGGAATATAGTCCCGTTATTAGCTAATTCAAATTTGCCGGGTTTTCCACCCCGGCGTGCTCCCGTGAAGGCACCATCAACATAACCAAACAATTCACTTTCTATAAGTGTGGCAGGAAGTGAGGCGCAATTCAAGGCGACAAAGGGTCCTTCGCTTCGAGAGCTGAGTTGATGGATTGTACGGGAAATTATTTCTTTACCTGTTCCACTCTCTCCATTAATAAGCACAGAAGAGCGGGTGGAAGCAATTTTAGAAACTCGTGCCAGCATTCGTTGTGACAGAACACTATTCCCAATCCACATTGTATTAGATAGAGAAGTTGCTTTAGAGATGTTTAGAGTTCCTACGGCACCTAATGTTTTTCCGGAGTTATTGACAACTTGATTTAGGTGAGAGGTAATTTCTTTACCTGAACGATCTTTTAAATGGAGATTCAATGAGTGCCCATTTAACATCCATCCTTTTGGGGTGCTAAAAACATCTCCTGCGGGTTGTCCTATGATCTCTTCTTGTCTGCGGCCAAGCAATCCCGCCCCGTAAGCATTGATGTTAGTTATGATGCCATTGTGGTCAATGGCCAGAAATCCTTGTTGTAACAATGAAGAAGCTAACTTTGAACCTTCTTGGTAAAACTTCAATTGGTTTTCCAACTCAAAAAGTCGTAAGTTTTTCTCGATCATACTTGCGCCCATCATAGCGATGTTCAATATCTTTTGGCGATCCGGATTAGCTTCGCCGCTTATATCTAAAACTCCAAGGGGGATACCCTGACTGTTTTGGATTGGGGCAGCCCAACAGGCCAAAAAATGATTATCGTGAACGAAGTGCTCCCATCCAAAAACCGATATGGGAGAATTGTCTCGTAAGGCTGTTCCAATGGCATTAGTCCCTCGAATTTCTTCACGCCAACTGGCTCCGGGACTTAAATTTACTTTTTGAGCCTTACTCATAAAGTGCGTGTCTCCAACGGCTTCGATAATGTAACCATCATTATCACCCAACAAAACAGTATAATTATTGCTTCCTAATAAGTTGAAAATATATGGCAAAACAGGCTCACTAGCTCGGATCAAGGATTCTTGAGAGTCACGGCGCTCGCTGAGGCGTGAGGTTGTCAGAATGTCCTGGTTAGAAACTAGGGTGTGATCTACATGATACTCTAAGCTTCTCTGCCAAGATCGATAGATAGTAGGAGTTACTTCCGACTCAACACTTTCGCCTTTAATAAAACGCTTCCACTGATTATCCATGACTCTTTTTGCCTCCCTCTCTCGGAATATTGTCCTTACAATTGACAGAATAACATATCTATTTTAATCAAACAACAAGATTACAGAATATAACTTTCGACAAGTGTTCAATAATGGAACATAACTTGCACACAAAATGCACGGATACGGAGCAAAAAGTAATAACTCAAGTTTTAAATAAAATTTAAGTCGTTTTATATCAATTTAATGGTGTTTGGTTTAATTTGATTTAGTTTGGTATAGTTAGTTTTTAATTGAAATGATTTAACGTATTAGAATATTTGTTTTTATTTTAAAGTTTTTAACATATGGCACATTAATTGCTATATAATTATGATTAAGATCCCATAATGGACGGGTAGTTTATAAGATTCAACCATCTGGGGATGTAAAGAAGAAGAATAAAATTTACGAGGAGGAAGATTCATGGGTGGGTATATCGGAAAAATATTACGTGTTAATCTCACGGAAGGAAAAATCAGTACTGAACCTTTAAACATGGAACTTGCAAAGAAGTATTTAAGTGGACGTGGTCTTGCCGGGAAAATGTTTACAGATGAGGTAGCTTCAGACGTTGATGCCCTTTCTCCTGAGAACAAGATATTTATTGCTGCCGGTGCTCTGACAGGAACCAATGCTCCAACCTCAGGTCGTTATGTAGTAGTGACAAAGTCTCCCTTAAATGGTGTAGTGGCCTCTTCAAACTCAGGAGGACAATGGGGCGCTCATATGAAATTTGCCGGTTATGATATGGTCATCTTAGAAGGCAAGGCTGACCGGCCCGTTTATCTAAGCATTCATGATGATGTAGTAGAGATTAAGGATGCAGCTCACGTTTGGGGCAAAGATGTCTATGCCACAACTGATACCTTAAAAAAGGAATTTGGAGATGACAAGGTTAAAGTCTTATCCATAGGGCCTGCCGGTGAGAACCTTTCATTAATATCTGCTGTCATGAACGATCTTTACAGAGCTGCAGGACGCAGTGGCGTCGGTGCTGTTATGGGTTCCAAAAATGTTAAGGCAATTTTGGTTCGTGGAACGGGTAAAGTAGAAAATGCCAATCCGGATGTAATGAAAACTGTCTTAAGCTCAGCTTTAGGCAAACTTAGAGAAAATGGTGTAACAGGTCAAGGACTTCCCACTTATGGAACCGCGGTTTTGGTCAATATTATCAATGAAAGTGGTATTTATCCGGTTAAGAACTTCCAGGAATCCTATGATGCTGAGGCGGATTTAATCAGTGGTGAAACCATGACTGCAAATCATCTGATTAAAAAAGACCCTTGCTATCGCTGCCCGATTGCCTGTGGACGTTATAGCAAATGGGAGGGTGGCGAAGGTGCCGGTCCGGAGTACGAAACAGTGTGGGTATTCGGTTCGAACTCAGGTATTCACGACTTTGATGCAATTCATAAAGCTAATGATTTGTGTAACAAATTAGGTTTAGACACAATTTCCGTTGGAGCTACAATTGCTGCAGGTATGGAATTAGTGCAGAGAGGCTATATTAAGCCTGAAGAACTTGATGGCACACCCCTTGAGTTCGGCAATGCAGCGGGAATGGTTGAATGGGTTCGCAAAATTGGCTATGCGGAAGGCTTAGGGGCCAAAATGGCTTTAGGTTCCTATCGTTTAGCTGAAAGCTATGGTGCTCCTGAACTGTCCATGACTGTGAAAAAGTTAGAAATTCCAGCCTATGATCCAAGGGGAGTACAAGGTCAGGGTCTTCAATTTGCTACCAGTAATCGTGGAGGCTGTCATGTTCGTGGGTATATGATTTCTCCGGAAATCTTAGGATTACCAGAGAAGCTTGACCGTACTTCATTAGAAGGAAAAGCAACTTGGGTTAAGATATTCCAAGACCTTACAGCGGTCATCGACTCCCTGGGACTATGTTTATTCTCCTCCTTTGCCTTAGGTCTTTCGGATTATGCTGCCCTAGTAAATGCAGTGACAGGTGCCAATTATACAGATGAAGAACTCTTAGCCTGCGGAGAAAGAATTTGGAATAATGAACGCTTGCATAATTTGCGCGTCGGATACTCTGCTGCTGAGGACACCCTTCCGAAGCGTTTAATCCAAGACCCAATTGTAGATGGTCCTTCCAAAGGCCAAGTCCTCAAATTGGCAGAGCTTCTGCCTAAGTACTACGCTGAGCGTGGTTGGGACGAAGCAGGGGTGCCTACGCCTGAGTGCCTGACAAAACTAGGAATGTAATCTAATACAGTTATACATTCAGAGTAAGTCTAAATTCAGATTAAATTTCAAGGCATTTGATAAATGCTTAATTAAGAAACAAAATGTCAAAGGGGGGGACTCTATTAAGGGTCTCCCCTTCTAATACCATGGTATAATAGTCTATGAATGCCTAATAATTAAAACATAACTATTAAAACGGAGGGGGTAGTTGGAGTGCGTGTAACGATTAAACTATTTGCCACATTTCGAGATGGCCGTTTTAAGGTTGAAGAGCGTGAACTTCCGACAGGAAGCAAAGTCTTAAATATTCTTGAACCATTAAACATTAAACCTGAGGAAGTGGCTATTTGTCTTGTTAATGGACGAGATGTAAATGCCCAGCACCTTCTAAACGATGGAGATACTATTGCCCTTTTTCCACCTGTTGGAGGGGGGTAAACATGCTGGAAGGTCGTTATGTACGTAATAAAGAAACTTTGACGGATCAGGATCAGAACAAGCTGCTGTCTTCCTCAGTGGCAATAGTAGGGTGTGGAGGACTTGGCGGTTATATAGCTGAGGAACTTGCCCGAATCGGGGTCAGACGAATAGTGCTGATAGATGGGGATCGTTTGGAAGTTAGTAATCTTAATCGGCAGATTATGGCGACGGAAGAAACTATTGGACAGTGGAAGGTAGAGGCCGCCCGAGATAGATTGCAGAGGGTAAATTCTGAGGTTAAAGTTGAGATTATTAAAGAGTGGTTTGCAGAGGAGAGAGGAAGGGATTTCTTTTCCGAAGTCGACTTGGTCTTCGATGCTCTTGACTCTTTAGCTGCAAGAGTTGTATTAGAACGAGTTTGTCACCAGTTGAAGCTACCTTTGGTTTTTGCCAGTATTGCCGGATGGTATGGTCAAATTGGAGTGAGTTTACCCGGTGATTTTAGCGTTTTGCGTTTATACGGTCATGGGGAACGGGGAGTAGAGAGTAAATGGGGGAATCCGGCTTTTACTCCTGCGGTCGTAGCAAGCCTGAGTGTTGCAGAAGGGGTAAAACTATTAATTGGTCGTATTCCTGCCTTGCGCCGGGCCTGGCTGCAAGTGGATTTATTAACTATGGAATTTGAGCGTTTTGAATTACCTAGTTTGGAGTCTTTATAAACGGTTGAGAATAATGTTATTGGAGATTAATCGCCAAAACATTAAAGATAATCACAGAAACCAGAAAAAACAGAACACGAAAATAAGTCGCTGAAAGGTGTAATTAGAGCATGGGAAGTAGTAGTGAATTATTTAAAGTTCATACATTATCTGAAGCGATCGACTCCTTAAAGCCATATGTTCTTTCCTTTTATGAGCGGGTGGAGCAGATACCCTTAGAGGAATCTTTGGGGCGTATTCTTACCAAGGATATTCCGGCTACATGCGCCGTGCCTAATTTCCGTAAATCTACCATGGACGGGATGGCTGTTCGGGCGGCAGATACTTTTGGAGCCAGCGAAAGTATGCCGGCCTTGCTGGAGTGTCTTGGAGAGATAAGAATGGGTGAGGCTCCTACGAAATCTTTAGGAAAAGGAGAAGGGATACTAATACCCACGGGGGGAATGCTGCCTGAGGGAGCAGATTCTGTGGTTATGGTTGAACGACTTGAACATTTTGGAGAAACACTTTATGGTGTAACAAAAGCTGTTGCCCCGGGGGAGAATCTTATTGAGATCGGGGAAGATTTTACTGAAGGGGAAGTCTTGTTATCAAGGTACACAAGAATAAGAGCTCAGGAGATGGGGCTTTTAGCATCTCTGGGGATGAACCAAGTTGCTGTGCTGCCGCGATTTAAGGTTGGAATCCTTTCCACGGGGGATGAAATTATTCCTCCGGATCAAAAACCTCTGCCTGGCCAGTCAAGAGATATTAACGGCTACACCTTGCTTGGGCTGGCCTTAGCATGTGGTGCGGATGCTCGCCATTATGGCATTGTCAAAGATAATCTTGAAGAACTCCGTTCGGTACTTGCGCAGATGTTGAAGGAAAATGATATTGTTTTGCTCTCCGGCGGGAGTTCTGTTGGGCTGCGAGATTTATCTGCTCAACTTATCAGCGAACTGGGAGAGCCGGGGCTGCTTTTCCATGGCTTGGCCTTAAGGCCGGGCAAGCCGACAATCGGTGGTGTGGTAGACGGGAAATTAATTTTCGGACTTCCCGGGCACCCCGCCTCAGCAATGGTAGTTTTTGAGGCACTGGTTCGTCCCTGGATAGACGGCTCAGTCCTAAAATCACAAGTCGATCCTCTGCCTAAAGGTGTTTTATCCCAAAATCTGTATTCGGGAAGCGGACGTGAAGAGTTTGTAAGAGTTAAGCTGGTACCCCATACCGAAGGTTGGCAAGTTGAGCCGGTTCGCGGAAAATCGGGCTTAATACGCACGATGGTGTTAGCTGATGCCATAGTACATATAGGATTAGACACAGAAGGGATCGAAGCAGGGAAAGAGGTTTCTTTCCGGCTTTTGCGTTAAAAAAATATCTGCTATAAGGGGAGGCTTAATAAGGTGGAACGCCAAATATATCTTGAAAATACTGCTTGGCAGGATGGACTAAAGCTGATGATGGACAAGCTTGCAGTACGTTGTATTCCAAAAAACGAATTTATCGATGTACGTTCAGCATTGCATAGAATTACAGGGGCAATTGTTCGGGCTAAAAAGAGTTCGCCTCATTTTGCGGCTTCAGCCATGGATGGTTACGCTCTTAGGGCTAGGGATACTCATGGAATCTCTGAGAGAGAGCCCCGTTGGTTAAAGCTTGGAATTCAAGCTATTCAAGTAGATACGGGAGACCCGCTTCCGGAGGGAATGGATGCCGTCGTCATGCTGGAAGATGTTTTGGAATTAGGAGAGCAAGGAATTCTGCTCCAAGCTCCTATTGTACCTTGGAACCATGTCCGCCCCGTAGGAGAAGACATGGTTGAAGGAGAGGTGCTTTTGCCCATTCACCACCGCATTAGACCTCAAGATCAAGGGGCATTACTGGCGGCGGGAGTGTTAGAGGTCGAAGTACGACGTAAACCCCGAGTTGGCATTTTACCAACAGGGGATGAAATACGTCCTGTGGAGGCAAATCTTCAGGTAGGGGATATTGTCGACAGTAATTCCACAGTGTTGGCTTCCCTTGTTGAAGAATGGGGCGGATCAGCAACCATATGGCCGATTACGCCGGATAAACCAGAATTGCTGGAAGCTGCGATTTTAGAAATGGCAGCGACACAAGATATTTTAGTCATCATTGCCGGATCATCCCAAGGGCGGGATGACTATACATCGCATTTAGTTAGTAAGCATGGGAATCTTTATCTCCATGGAGTAGCTATCAAACCGGGAAAACCAGTGGTTTTAGGAGAAGTTCAAGAAAAGCCAACGATTGGAATCCCGGGATACCCGGTTTCCGCTTATTTGACCGCCCACTTATTCTTAGAACCATGGGTGAAGCATTATCAAGGTTTAAGTAAAGATTTCCAGTCTAGTCTGGATGCTGTGATCAGTAAAAAAGTTTTTTCTTCATTAGGCAGTGAAGAGTTCGTTCGGGTTAAAGTTGGAAAAGTCGGAGAGCGTTGGGTTGCCGCCCCTTTAAGCCGAGGTGCCGGTGTGACCATGAGCCTAGTAAGAGCTGACGGGATTTTGCGAGTGCCTCGTTTACAAGAAGGTTTTCATGAAGGTGAAACAGTTCCTATTGAGCTGCTGCGTCCGGTTTCAGAGTTAGAAGAAACCCTTGTTTGCATTGGATCCCATGATCTTACACTAGACGTTTTAAGCAGCCATATGAAAGCCAGAGGCGGCTTCGGTGGGGTTGCATCGGCACATGTAGGGAGTCTGGCCGGAATCCTGTCTTTACGCAAAGAGGAAGCTCATTTTGCAGGTATCCACTTACTCGATCCTGAGACGGGAGAGTATAATCATTCATACTTAAAACGTTTCTTACCGGGAAGAGATATGGCTTTAATGAACTTGGTTTATAGGACTCAAGTGCTTATCGTACCCAAAGGAAACCCTCTAAATATAAAGACCCTGGCGGATTTTACTAAGCCTGGTGTTCGATTTGTTAATCGGCAGGGGGGATCAGGAACTCGAGTGCTGTTTGACTACTTGCTCCAGCAGCAAGGACTAAGCAAGGAGCAAATTTTAGGGTATGAGCGAGAAGAATTTACCCATTTAGCCGTTGCTATCGCTGTAGCCTCGGGTGCCGCTGATGTGGGCCTGGGTATTCAAAGCGCCGCGGAAGCCTTGGGTTTAGACTATATTTTCATTGGAGAAGAACGGTATGACTTGGCAATTCCTCGTGAGTATCTTGAGGAACCGCGCATGAAGGCCATGATTTCCGTGATTCAAAGCAAAGAATTTCAAGACGAAGTGTTGGCCTTGGGCGGATATGATGTGAGAGAGACAGGAGTTTTTTACATTTAACAGTTAATTGCAGTTAGTAAATTTATATTTTAGTACGACAAATGCGTTTAGTGTTTGTCGTTTTTTTATTTGACGGGTAAATATCTATGAATTAAGTGTTCAAATATGGTGCTCTTTCCAAAACAAGTGTCCCAAACTAGAACAATAAATAATTAATTAAAATTATAATGAGTCTTTCAATTATTTAAAAAATAAAGAATATAGCCTACAAGCAGGCCTTCGGAATTGATAAATCAAATATTTCAGATTTTTGGCATGAGTCTTGCAATATAAAATCAACATTAACGGCGATAAACATATTTCAGAGAAACTCGGAAGAATGAATAGGAGGAAACGAATATGTCAAATTATCAAGTGTACGGGTATTTTATGCCAACAGTTAACCTTATGGGTGCAGGAGCAGCCCAAGAAACCGGTAAACAAGCGAAACTATTGGGCGGAAAAAGTGTACTATTGGTAACCGATGCTTATCTCGAAAAAATTGGTATGGCTCAAGAAATTGCTGACATCATTGCCAAAGAAGGCCTTAAAGTTACTATATATGGGGGAGCAGAACCTAATCCGACGGATAAAAACGTCCATGATGGATTAGACATTTTCAATAAAGAAGAATGCGATCTAATTGTTTCTGTAGGTGGAGGATCCGCCCATGATTGTGCAAAAGGAATCGGACTGGTTGCAGGTAATGGTGGGAGAATTAACGACTATGAAGGCGTCGATCAATCCCCGAAACCGATGGCTCCAATGATCGCTATCAACACTACCGCAGGTACAGCTGCAGAGATGACAAGATTCTGTATTATCACAGATGTTGCTCGGCATATAAAAATGGCCATTGTTGACTGGCATGTTACTCCAAACGTATCGATTAATGACCCTTTATTAATGATGAAACAACCACCTAGCTTAACCGCCGCTACCGGAATGGACGCCCTGACTCATGCTGTTGAGGCCTATGTATCCACAGCCGCAACACCTGTTACAGATTCAGCTGCTCTAATGACCTTTAAATTAATCAGTAAATACCTGCGTCGTGCAGTTGCAAATGGTGATGACTTCGAAGCTCGTGAACAAATGGCTTATGCCCAATTCCTAGCAGGTATGGCCTTTAATAATGCCAGCCTCGGTTATGTCCATGCAATGGCTCATCAATTAGGTGGATTCTATAATCTGCCTCATGGGGTATGTAACGCAATTCTTCTTCCCCATGTTTCACGCTTTAACATGATTGGTAATATGGAGCGTTATGGGGAGATTGCTGAAGCAATGGGTGAAAACATTACAGGACTTTCTGCGAGAGATGCAGCAGAAAAATGCTTTAGTGCAATCAGTACCTTATCCCAAGATGTTGGAATTCCTACGGGATTGTCCGCACTGAATGTTAAAGAAGAAGACTTTAAATTGATGGCTGGTAATGCTAAGTTAGATGCATGTCAAGCTACTAATCCTCGCACAGCGACTCTTGAGCAAGTAATTGAGATTTACAAAAATGCTATGTAATTCAACTTTAGTCTAGTGTAAGTTAATAAAGCAAGGAAAAGCTCGCTAGGGATTACTCCCAGCGAGCTTTTTGTTTTAGCGGGTAAGGTTAATGATAACGATAAATATGACTGAAGGAGTTAATCGATTATTTTCCAAATGCGCAGTGGGGATAGGTGCAAACCGGGCATTCAAGACAAAGTCCGCCACTTCCAAGTTTTACAATATCACGACGTGTCAGCCTTTCACCGGTGAGAATTCGGGGAGCAATTAAATCAAAGGCGGTAGTCTTAGCATACATAACGCACCCGGGTAAGCCCATAATAGGAACATTTCCAATATAGGCTAATAAAAACATAGCACCAGGTAATACCGGGGCCCCATAGGTAACGAGCTCGGCTCCTATTTCTTTGATTGCTGTGGGAGTAACATCATCAGGATCTACGGACATTCCGCCGCTGACTAAGATCATTTCGGCTCCCAGAGCCAGCTGATCGTGGATGCTGTTTTGGATCATGGTTACATCATCATTGGAAAATTTTAGGTCGAGGATGGTAGATCCCCAGTTTTCAACCTTAGAACGTAGAACGGGGCCAAATTTATCTTTAATTCGCCCATGAAAGACTTCACTTCCGGTTATAATAAGTCCTACCTTAAAAGGCTTAAGGGGCCGCACTTCAAGAATGGGAGATGAGAAGGCCTTAGCAGTTTCTTCGGCTTCCAGGATTATTTTTTCTTCAATCATTAAAGGAACAACACGAGTTCCGGCAATTTTGTCATGCTTCTTGACCGGATAATGGTTGTGACGAGTAGAGAGAATAACCCCTTCTAGAGTATTCAGTGCTAAAATCCCTTCTTCTGAAGAGTAAAGCAGTCCGTCGTAGGCAGCGGTAAGTGTGATTTTACCTTCTTTGGGCTCATCAAGGATAAGTCCAGAACCGGCCACTGCCTGAGCGAGTCTCTCTGCAGCCTCGTTCTCATGAATGAGATCAGGCTTTTGATCCCAAACATAAATGTGTTCTTTACCCATGCTTAGCAGAACTGGAATATCCTCTTCGCGGATAACATGTCCCTTGCGGAACCTGGGGCCTTTGACCACACCGGGGATAATTTGAGTCATGTCATGAATGAGGGTTGCACCAACAGAATCTCGGACTTTAATTTTTTCCATGGGATAGCCTCCAATGCTATATAAGTGAAGTGTCACATCTGATAACTTAAAGGATAAGGTACGCAAATTCCCTGTGCATAGTATACTTGTATACTTATGATGGTATCGCATTCTCAGTGGGAGGTCAAGCAAGCTGTGTTGCGGGGACGGTCCTTTTAACACAATCGTGTGTTAAAAGGACCGTCCCCGCAACACAGCTTGGGAAGATTCGCCTTAAATATGTTTTGCTGATATAATCCGAGTATGAAGAAAAATCATTTAAAGCTGCCTTTCAATCATAAAGGCAGTTTCTAGGGAGATCGACTATGGATAAACAAGTGTATGTGGGACTCAAAAAGGCATTGGAACTTAAATTAGAAGCAGCTTTAATTACTGTAACAAGTGTATTGGGATCCACCCCCCGTAAACCCGGAGCACAGATGTTAGTTTTTGCCGATGGGTCGACGTTTGGAACTATTGGAGGTGGGTGTGGCGAAGCAGAGGGCAGGCGGGAGGCTCTTAATGTTATAACAGCACGAATACCTAAAATATATAATTTAAATATGACCGCAGATATTGCTCAAGAAGAGGGGATGGTCTGCGGTGGAATTATGGAATTATTCATCGAGTATGTTGACACGCAGAGTTCTTCAGAAAAGAAAGACTTCTATAAGGATTATCTAACGGCCCTGGAGAGTAAAAAATATCCAATTCTCGTGACGGTAATTCAAGCCCAACATAATGAATTACTAGGTAATAAGCTCTCTATTGAAGATCTTAATTTTCTCGGTGATTTGGGCAGAATAGAATTAAATAAGATAGCTTTGGAAAAAGCCAAAAAAGGTGCACGGAAATGTCAACCTTTCATTATATGTTTAAGTTCTGAGTTTGAACCATGTGAAAGATCTTCTCCGGAATTGGTTTATCGATTGCTGGTAGAGCCGGCGACGACAGTAGTTCAATTGTTAATTCTTGGTGCCGGTCATATTGCAGTCCCCTTGGCAACTATGGCTAAGATTGTTGGCTATGAGGTAACAGTGGTGGATGATCGGCCGTCCTTTGCGAATACAAATCGTTTTAGTACGGCAGATAGAGTGATTTGCAACGATTTTGAACGAGCCTTAGAGAGCGTCGAGATCGGCCCGCAAACCTTTGTCGTGATCATTACCAGGGGGCATCGTTATGATAAAGTGTGTTTAAGGAAAGTGATTAACAAACCTGCCGCTTATATTGGGATGATCGGTAGTCGAAAAAGAGTTAAATCCCTAATTTCGGATTTAGAGACTGAAGGGATTGCCCGTGAAGCGTTGCAAAAAGTGTATTCTCCTATAGGTCTAAAAATTGGGGCTGAGACCCCTGAAGAAATTGCCGTCTGTATACTTGCTGAGCTAATCAAAGTTCAAAGGGAACTTGACACATAACTTCTTGCCCTTTAGGTCATCCTAAAAAGGAAATCATGATCGATAGGAGTGATCAAAGGTTGACTAAGACGGATAATGAAGCGGACTATAAGGCTCATCTGCAAGAACATATGGACAACACAGTAGCTAATTTGAAAGAAGCCGAAGATTACTTAGAAAAGCACGCCGGTGAGTTGACTGCTGCTAAAAAACATCTCATAGAAGATCAAAATGATCGGCGCAAAGAAAGCATCAAAGGTTTCACGTTAGGGAAAAATAGCTAAGACCTGGGGGGGCCATCTACAGACAATTAAGTTGTCCCAGATTCGTCACCGGTGACGAATCTGGGACATGCTCAGGATGAGGGGGGCTTTTTTTAAAGTTAAACAAGTGTCTGTGATTGTACAATTACTACTATTGGGTACACCCAAAAGGGTTGTCTTATTATGAATGTCTGAGGACAATCATTATGAGACAACCCTTTTGGGGTTAGGCTGAAAAATGTGAGAGAAAACGGTCAACTTCTTCATTGTGTTTTTCCTTCAGTAGTTGAGCGGGAGAACCTTCCCTTACTGCTTTCCCATTTAGAAGGATTAAGGCTCTTTTGGTTAAATGGAGAATGTCTTTGAAATCATGACTTACTATTACTGTAGTGGTTTTAGTAGATTTAAAAACTTTTGCCAGATCGCCCCTTAGTGCTTCTTTAGTAGGCGCATCTAAGGCCGAAAAGGGTTCATCAAGGAATAAGATATCCGGCTCAATAGCAAAGGCTCTGGCTAAGCTTACTCGCTGGGCTTCCCCTCCGGAGAGCGACCGCGCAGACTGTTTGGAAAGATGGGCTACACCAAATTGTTCCAGCCAAAAATCTACCTGCTCTCGAATTTTTTTATTAGGGAGTCCTCGGATTTTCAGCCCTAGGGCAACATTGTCAAAAACTTTTGTGTTTAATAAAAGTGATTCTTGGAAGACAATTGCTATTCTACGCCTAATTGCAAGTGGAACCGTTGCAGGCATCGGATTTCCTTGAAAAAAGAGCTGTCCAGAAGTGGGGGGCTCCAAAAAAGCGAGAATTTTTAACAAACTGCTTTTCCCTGAACCATTTGGACCGATTAGCCCAACACATTCTCCTGCCGATAGTTGAAAATTAACTTTATGCAAAATGGTTTTTTGGCCCTGAAACCAGCTTATCTCTTTAGCCTCGAGCACACTAAGCGCCCCCTTGCTGTTTCTGTTGAAGTAGAGTCAAGCATAATGTAGCCCCATAAGCAAGTAAGCATAAAATAATACTTAAGGCAATAGCAATATCGAAGTTACCTTTGGAGACCTCTAAGACTGTTGCTGTTGTTAAAACTCGGGTTTGGCCTTGAATATTTCCTCCAACTGCCATGGAAGCCCCAATTTCTGATACGATTGCCCCAAAGCCGGCAATAATTGCCGCAAGTAGTGAATACCTAACCTCTTTAAGGAGCAGCCAAACATATTGTAAGCGAGTTGCTCCCAGTGCTTTGATTTGCAGCCTCAATTTGGGGTTGGTCTGTTGAAGAGCTGCGCAAGTTAAAGCAGCTACTATTGGAGAAGCAATAATTGCCTGAGCAATGATGATGGCCGTTGGGGTATACATAATATTCAAAAAGCCAAAAGGACCTGAACGCCAAAGGAATATCGAGACCCAAAGCCCCACGACTACCGGCGGTAATCCCATTCCAGTATTCACAATGCTTAAGACAACTCGACGTCCGGGAAAGGCTTTGAGAGCTAAAACTGTGCCAAATGGAATCCCGATTAAAAGACTTATTAAAGTTCCGATAGTAGAAACCCTAAGGGTGAGAAGGGTAATTTCCATCACCTCGGGATCCCCTGTTATGAGAAGGCGGAGGGCCGCTAAAATTCCTTGCCAGATCATTTCCATAGGTTTTATTTCCCTTTCATGGTAATAAACAAAGGGATAAACGGATTCAGATAGAAATTCAGACAGAGGGACGGTTCTTCTGTCTGAATTAAATAACTAATTTGTTCTTAATTACTTGCCTGCATCAGCGAAGAAAAGAGCTTCTCCAAATTTATCTTTGCCAAATGAACCAATGGTGGCTTGAGTATCTGGATTGATCATATATTCAACAAAGGCCTTCGCACCATCAGCGTTGACTTTGGGAAATTTCTCAGGATTGACCTGCATAACGTGATAAATATTCAAAAGGGCTGCATCACCCTGGAGAAGAATATCGAGTTTTAAATTCTTCTTGGTAGCTAAGTAGGTAGCGCGATCGGTTAAAGTATACCCGGCTTTTTCAGAGGCGATAGTGAGAGTCTGGCCCATACCCTGACCAGTTGATTGATATTTATCGGCTGTCGGTTTGACATTGGCCTTTACCCACAAGGCTTTTTCCATTTTATCAGTTCCGGAATCATCTCCACGGGTAACAAAAATTGAGGAAGTGGCAGCAATCCCTTTAAAGGCGTCTACAACAGATTTAGTTTCCTTTACTTTGGCCGGATCTGCGGAAGGCCCAACAATAACAAAATCATTATGCATTACTAATTGGTAATTGATGGCTGTTTGATTATCAACTAATTTTTTTTCGGAAGAGGGGGCATGGACTAATAAAACGTCAGCATCCCCTTTTTCACCCATTGCTAAAGCAGCCCCTGTGCCAACAGCAATGGTTTTAACTTTATATCCGGTTTTTTTCTCGAAATCCGGTATCAGAACGTCCAGTAAACCGCTGTCTTGAGTACTGGTAGTAGTTGCCAGGATAATATCAGGTCTTTCAGGCTTTGGAGTTTCAGCTTGAGGTGTGGAAGGTGTTGGAACCGGAGTCTCAGTTTTTCCGCACCCGACAAGGGTTAACATAATGGCAAATGCAAATAGGACAAAACTGAATGTAAGACGGTTGAAAATATTCTTCTTCATTAGTTGTTTCCTCCTCTTTAAAAATTATTTGTTGGATCGCTATCATACATAAGACAATCTGATAGGGATCCCTAACACCAGTTCAGCTTAATCCCGAGGATATACAGTCCAGGAACCGTCCCTGATTTGCTTACTGACTGTGTTGACATAAATAACATACATGCATATATCATGCCAAGACAATTTGATGCTAGAAAAATTATTAGGCATCAAACCATAAATCAAGTAAGAGCACAAGTGAAATGTTTGCTAAAATATTTAAATTTAAAATCAACTTTTTACTCTACCCCGCTGCTTATGTATTAAAAAGGATTTGCCCTGTCAAGGAAGTATCATATCCTTTTTGCTGATGAACCGCTTGGATAAACCCAGGGGATTTCAAAACACCCAAGAGTTGATGCCAAGCTGGAGTTTTAGTGGTTTTTCCCATGCAAACCAGATCATATCGCTCTTGGAACAAAGGGACAAAATCGAGACCCAAGCGTTGGGCCGCCGCTTTAACCCCTACTCCCACGTCGGCTTGTCCATTAGCCACGTGACATGCCACCCCTGAATGGGTAGATTCTTCATGCTCATATCCCAATATTCGACTGGGTGAGATCTTGGCAGCTTTTAAATAGGCATCAAGGCGGAGGCGTGTTCCTGACCCTTTCTGACGATTGATAAAATTCAGACCCTCGGTGGTGATATCGTCCCATGTCTGAAGATTAAGGGGATTCCCAGGTGCTACTATAAAACCTTGCTCACGTTGGACTAAATTAACAATACAAACAGATTCTCCGGGTATTACATGTTTGACAAAGGAAATATTATAATCCTTGGAGACATCGTCCCATAGATGTATCCCTGAGATATCTGCATCCCCTCTATATAGAGCGATAAGTCCGTCCATGCTTCCTCTAAAGGAGATAGAGGATTCAATGGGAAGGGGGGCGTGTCTGAGAAATTCGAAGAGAAGCTCAACCACCGGGTCGTGGCTTCCTATAAAGCGAAGGGCAGGTGATACAAGCGGGGGAGCTGAGATAGCTTTAGAAGCAGGATCATTAACACCTAGAGTTCCACGTAAGTATTGATCTAAAACAGCTGGATCAATACGAAGCTGGCGCCCGATATGGTGAGCTGGTATTTCTCCCCGTTTTACAAGTTCATAAAGAGTGTACTTGGAAACCTTGAGAATTTTCGCTGCTTCTGCAGCAGTTAAAGTTAGGCTCAAATAGACGCACCTCTCTCTTATACCTCATAATTTTAAGTGTAGATTAGCTATGGAGGCAAGTCAATAGATCAGAAAGTTCTACTTAGTTTTAATTTACTTAAGTTGGTTATCCTAAGCTTTGTTCCTGTTAAGTTGTTAGGGAAATCAATGCCTGCCTAAGGCAGAAAAATATATAGGGGTATTCTCTACACATCTTGTAATAAGGAAACGTAAAATGATCTGATACAAAAATAAAATTTTGTTGACAAGACGGTACTTTATGCTAAAATTTAACGTGATGGAAATTTGGAGATGATCTGAGGAAATCGAAGATCCACCCAGATTCTTTCCTGTTTTTAGTAGAAAAGGGGGCAAAGATCACAATTGGCAAATTCTCTTGGACGTCATGTGTTGGCTGAAATCTATGGGTGTAGATTCGACATTTTAAATGATCGAGAGCAGGTCGAAGCACTAATGGTCAACGCAGCTTTAGAAGCTGGTGCCGAAGTTCGTGAGGTAGTATTCCATAAGTTTAGTCCTCAAGGGGTGAGTGGTGTTGTAGTGATTTCTGAATCACACCTAGCCATCCATACGTGGCCAGAACTCGGATACGCGGCAGTAGACGTCTTCACGTGCGGGGACAGTGTCAATCCCTGGGATGCCTGCAATTATTTAACCGACCATTTCGAAGCAGGGCATATGACAGCAACGGAAATGAAGCGTGGTATTGTTGACGAATCAAAGGAAGCGGTAAATTTATAGGAGGGATATTTATTTTATTCCGGACTAAGTCAAGTACGGATGGAGAAGTCAGGTTCTTTTTTATTACTTGTACCTAATAGACCTTGTAACTTATGAGTAAAGTTGCAGGGTCTATTACATTTTTAAGAAAATACACATATTCTTTCGATAATATTGTCATATTATCAGGGTATATTGCATAAATAGGGCAGGAGTTTGAATAAATATATCGAATACATAATAGGTTAATGTCCGAATGGAAGACAAGGAGCGATTACATGGTTCCCGTAGATTTCAGCTTCCAAGGGAAACTGAACAACGTACAGGCGCATTTGCGCCAAGAGATTAATTTTAAGCCAGCTGGATTTGAAGAACTAGTACACCTGGAAATGAATGAACTAGATCACACTGTGAGTCCGGCCATTGTTTTAGCAGTAAGTGCTTCATGTACAGAGGATAACGATAAATCAGAAGCATTAGCTGGCATTATTCAATTTATTTTTATGGCAAATAAGGTACATAAACTGATGAAGGATGATGAAGATCTCCCAGAAGAACGCAGGCAGTTTCCGGTGCTTGTTGGAGACTTGCTCTATGGAAAGTTTTTTCTGGAGCTTTGTCGTGAGAAATTGTTGCTTTACTTAGACCCTCTGGCTCAAGTTATGGGTACAATGAGTCAAGGAGGTATTTCTCGCTGGCTTTCACGGGATAAAGATTTAAGTGGGGATGAGCAGCTTAAAATAATTGAACTAGAGAGTGCGTCGTTAACTGGGACAGCGGCTCGACTTAGTGCTGAACTTGCGGGGGTCTCACTTCCTCTTCAGAAAAAACTTGAATCTTTTGGGTGGGAGCTAGGCTTGGCCTGGGGAGCTTGGAAAGAAGGTTTGGAGACTTCTGTTATTCAGTCTATTCTTCGCAGAGCTAATGACATTTTAGAAGAAATTTCGGCTGAATCACAAATTGAGCTTCGTCCTCTGAGTGAAGTTTATCAATACATATCAGGAGAACTGAATGTAGGGTATAAAGCTTCAGAGATAGGGTCGTAACGAACGGGGTGAATTATGGATAAATTAAAAGTTTTTTTCGAAATGATCAAGTTTGAGCATACTATTTTTGCTCTTCCTTTTGCCTACTTAGGAGCCTTTTTGGCAGCAGGGGGTGTTCCCTCCGGCATGAAACTTTTGTGGATAACTCTGGCCATGATTGGAGCTCGAACGGCTGCAATGTCTTTAAATCGACTGGTTGATAGGCATATTGATGCACGTAACCCACGCACAGCCCTTAGGGCCCTGCCTGCCGGTCAGCTTAGAGTTAATGAGGTTTATGGTTATACAGTATTATCTTTTCTGCTGCTGGGTATATCTGCGTACAAGCTTAATCTCTTGGCTTTATTGTTAATGCCGATAGCTGTTTTTTTTCTGGTGTTATATTCCTATACTAAAAGGTTTACTTGGGCCTGCCATTTAGTACTGGGAATTTCCTTGGGTCTGGCTCCTGCAGGAGCGTGGATAGGGATAACCGGTCATTGGGCTCTGGCCCCCGTCCTGTTAGGACTTGGAGTTATGACTTGGGTTGCGGGTTTTGATGTTGTTTATGCCTGTCAGGATGTTGAGTTTGACCGTAAGGAAGGACTGCATTCGATACCGGCAGTTTTTGGCTTGAAGAGGTCCTTGGAAATATCATCCTTTCTACATATACTGGCACCAATCCTCTTCATTTCGGTAGGAGTAGTCATGTCATTAAGTTGGCTCTATTACGTAGGGGTCGGAATTGCCATCGTCTTACTTTTTCGACAACATCATCTTGTTTCGGCAGACGACTTTTCCAAGCTGGGAGTTGCCTTTTTTGACCTGAATGGTTATTTAAGTATCTTACTTTTTGTTTTCTCGGTTCTGGATTTAACCTTACTGCACTGAATCTAAAGGGAGGTAAACTATGCCCTCACTGTTTGCCCTAAGCGAACTAAAGGATCTGGTAGATAAAATTGAAAACAGTCAACGTTTAGATCTTGATGACGGCGTACGTTTGCTGAAAAGTCAAGAGATATTAACCCTGGGATATATGGCTAATCTGGTGCGTGAACAGAAAAACGGCAATAAAACCTATTATAAGGTTAATCGTCCCATTGACTTCGCAGATATTGGAGCGTCTCTCACAGAAAAAGAAAAGTGCTCAACCGCCTTGATGATCTATGGCAACCCAATATCCCCGGAAGAGTTCATTGACAGTCTGATCCGACTTCGTAACCAGCAAGATCAAGCAAATCAATTCAGCACCTTCAGTCCGGTTCCTTATTATACAAAGGAAGAATTAGCAGGAAGTATGGGTGTCGGTAATACAACGGGTAATGAAGATTTAAAAATCTTGGCAATTTCGAGAATTCTTCTCGATAATTTTTCGCATATTAGAGCTTATTGGATGTTACTAGGGCAAAAATTAGCTCAAGTTTCCTTGGCCTTCGGCGTCGATGACTTAGATGGCAGTGTTCTAGAGGAACAGAGTACGCCCAGCTCTGGAGCAAGCTTCTGTATGAGCAAGGGTGCCTTGATCCACTTGATACAAAAGGCAGGGCGAGATGCCGTTGAAAGGGACTAAGCGTTAGAAGGAGGATAAAGGCATTGCAGACGGAAACCTTGAAGATCATCGAGAAACGTTTAGCGGGTGAACGGTTGTCTATCTCTGATGGAATTGAACTGTTACAAAATGCTGATCTTCTTTCTTTGGGACAAGGGGCCAATCTCGTTAGACAACAAATGCATCCTGAAAAGGTAGTGACATTTGTTATTGACCGAAATATTAACTATACAAATGTGTGTTCCTGTCAATGTAAGTTCTGCGCATTTTATTGTAAACCGGGTGATCCCCAAGGATATATTTTGTCACAAGACCTATTACATGCTAAAATTGAAGAGACCATCGCAGTAGGCGGAACTCAGCTCTTGATTCAAGGGGGACTGCATCCTGATTTGGATTTAGAGTATTTTGAGCACCTGCTGCAGGATATCAAGGCTCATTACCCTATTCACATTCACTCCTTCAGCCCTCCGGAAATATGGGATCTGGCGGATAAATCTAAATTATCAATTGAAGAAGTTATCATACGTCTCCGCGATGCAGGGCTGGATTCCATTCCCGGAGGAGGCGCGGAAATCCTCGATGACCGTGTACGCCATTTGATAAGTCCGAATAAGATCGGCTGGCAGAAGTGGATGGAGGTTATGACCACGGCCCATAAGCACGGACTGAAAACTACTGCGACTATGATGTTTGGGCATGTCGAGACCTTTGAAGAACGAATTTTACATATGGTTCGTGTTCGAGAAGCTCAAGATCAAACGGGTGGATTTACTGCTTTTATACCCTGGAGTTTCGCACCTTCAAACACGCTACTCGGGGGAGAGGGCAGTACGGGAGTAGAGTATTTAAGGACTCTGGCCGTGGCTCGTTTAATGCTGGATAATGTTCCTAACATTCAAGCATCATGGGTGACTCAAGGTGCTAAGATGGCCCAAGTTGCTTTAAGTTTTGGAGCCAATGATTTTGGTAGCACCATGTTAGAGGAAAATGTGGTTCGAGCTGCAGGTGTTCAAACACGTGTCCCGTTGCAAGAGATTATTCGCTGTATTGAAGATGCAGGCTATCAGGCTGTGCAACGCAATACCCATTACGAATGTCTAAAGGTCTACAGGAAGGAAGTGTAATGGATGCGCAGGCGACAGCGTAAGAACGATGAGGCAAATTTGCCTTTAATGGACCATTTAAAAGCCTTACGTAAAGTGCTGGTAATATCTGCGTATGCTATATTAATTGGTACGATTATCGGATGGTTTTTCAGTGATCGAATCTTTGCTTATCTTGCAGATCCCGTAATTCGATTGCAAGGTATTACGTTTATTACTACGACACCCATGGAACCGATGTTAGTTAAAGTTAAGGTAGCTTTGCTGATTGGGATAGTATTATCTCTCCCTATTGTAATCTGGCAGATCTGGAGCTTCGTCTTGCCTGCCTTAAAGCAAAATGAACGGAAATATTTGTACTTTATAGTGCCTAGCTCTGTAATCCTCTTTCTCAGTGGAGTTGGATTATGTTTTTTCGTAGTACTGCCAATTGGGTTGAAGTTTCTGCTTTTTGTAGGTGGTGATGCAATTACCTCCTATACTCCTTTACTAACTAAGGCCTCATATTTCGGATTCCTAACCACCATGTTTTTAACCTTTGGTTTGGTTTTTCAAATGCCTATTGTCTTATTAATTCTGATTAGGATAGGTGTTCTAAGCCCTCAGGTCTTAGCATCAAAAAGACGTTGGGCAGTACTGATTATCGTAATTCTAGCTGTAGTAGTGTCCCCGACGCCCGATTTATTGACTCAACTCCTCATGGCTGGGCCAATGTATCTTCTCTATGAAATTAGCATTTGGTTGGGGTATCTCGTTGCGCGTAGCAGAGAAAAAGAGTTGGCTTTAAAGTAAGGGGGGGGAACCGATGGGATTAAGTGAAATTCTCTTAATTTTAGTTGTTGTACTTATTTTATTTGGTCCAGAGGATCTGCCTGTTATAGCCAGGTCCCTTGGTAAACTGGTTTTTGAAATTCGTAAAGCTACCAATGAATTAACTAAGGAATTTCAAAGTACAATAGAAACGCCGGCAAATGTTATTAACAAAGCCTTTGAACAGACTACTTCGCCACGGGTTGTTGAAAAGGATACGGAGTCACCCTCAGCTGAGTCGGAAGATCTTAAATCAGAAGAAGAAGAACTTTTGACGTATGAGGATGAAATCCCGAAGAATCCACTGGCGGAACTGCCATCAGATATGGTATCTTATGAAGAAAAGGGTGCGAGCAGGTGAATCGGTTTTGAAACAACTCTGGCTCTTTAATCAAATAAATTCAGATTTGCAACGGGTTGAAAAAGAACTGACTAAATTCGTGGAGACGGGTTATCCAATTCTTCAAGATTCTGCAATCCATTTGTTGGCTGCAGGGGGAAAGCGATTGCGCCCGGCTTTTACGCTCTTAGCAGGAAAATTCTATGGTTATCCGCTGGAAAAATTAATGCCTGTTGCAATGGCTTTAGAACTCATACATATGTCTTCACTTGTTCATGATGATGTAGTAGATGCTTCGATGACTCGAAGAGGACGAGCAACAGTTAAAGCTAAATGGGGAAATATTGTTTCTGTTGAAACGGGGGATTACCTGCTGGCAAAATCACTGATGCTTATCTCGCAGATTGATAATCCCGAAGTGTCACGAATTCTTGCTGAGATCAGTGTTGAAATGTGCCAAGGCGAGATTCAACAGATCAAATGTACATTTGATGTGGAGCAAACCTTAAAGCAATACTATTATCGAATAAAACGTAAAACTGCCTTATTAATCTCTGCTTGCTGCAGATTGGGCGCACTGGTTTCAGGTGCTCCTAAGCGTCAAGTGTGGGCGTTAGGTGCCTATGGTCATTCCTTGGGTATGGCCTTTCAAATTGTCGACGATGTTTTAGATATTACAGCTAAGCCCTCTGAATTTGGGAAGCCTATTGGAGGGGACTTGCGCCAAGGAATAATGACCTTGCCTATGATTCTCGCTCTTAAATCATCGCCACAGTCTTCTGAGTTAAGAGAGTTACTCAGGAAAAAGGATAAGACGGAGGAAGAGGTCTGGGAAACAATCTCCCTGATTAAATCTTCGGGAGCAATTGATCAGTCCATGCAGCTTGTGGACATCTATATTGAAAAAGCTAAAAAACATTTGTTGGATCTGCCTAAGATCCCAACTCGCAAAGCCTTGGAAGAGCTCGCTGAATTTATACGGACTCGCAAGTTTTAGTTAATAGCTCACACCAATAGTTAAGCCCTGCAGCATTGTCTGCGGGGCTTTATCTTATGGAATTTATGAATAGGTTCATTTTTAATTGACAATAATAAGGTCTACAAATATAATAAAAATGAATAGATTCATTTTTTGCACTGAGGGAAATCTCTGGAGGTATACTAATGCATCAGGAAATGAGTAGGCGGGAGAAAAAGAAACTTCAAACCAAAAAGACTATATCAGAAATAGCTCTAAAGCTATTTTCTACTAAAGGCTTAGAGGAAACTACCATAGCTGAGATCATGGAAAAAGCGGCTCTGGGAACAGGTACCTTTTATAATTACTTCGAAACTAAAGAAGCGATTCTAAAATACTGTCTGGCTGAAAGAATAGATTGTGCCAAACAAACCTGTGAAGATATACAAACTTCGGCCTTAAATGCTACGGAAAAATTGCACCAAATCCTAAAAGTTATATCCAAAACTCATGATGAAAATCGGCAGATGATAGGGTTATACGTCAAATTTAATCGCAACCCTGACAAGGTCGAGCAAAAGCCACCCCATGGGGCCAGATTTGAAGAGATTTTAACCAGCATTATTATTGAAGGGCAAGCTAAAAATGAGTTCAGAAATGATATTCCACCGGAAATCATTAATGAGATGTTTTCCGGCATTCTTAAGTCAACCTTAAATAGCAATCTGGGTTTTTCTTTCATGGATAACATTAGCTATAAGCATTCTCTGTTATTAGAAGGTGTGATTAATAAGAAGGGCTAACTAGCTACCCCTTCTATCCATTATCTTCATAGCAATACTTTTTTGGGGTATAATAACGCGTAAGGTTTTTTTCCATAATAATGAATCATTATCTTAGAGAAGGGGCGATTTAGTGAAGGAATATCACGAGGGCATTGTAGAAGATATATGGCGGTTTTTCAGCTCAATGAAGTTAGGGCTGATACTCTTAGGATTAGTAGCTCTCGTCGCGGGAATAGGTACGGTATTTCCACAAATAAACCTAGACCCTCAAGGAGCTAAAGCCGTCAGTAAACTATGGCAAACCCTTGGTTTTACGAATATTTATGGTTCGACTTTGTTTCGTTTACTGATGGGATTGTTATGCATTAATTTAATTGTGTGCAGTATCCAACGTTTTCAGGGGATTTATAATCAAACCTTTGCCCTTAAACCACCAGAAAGCATTACAAGTGTGCTTAATAAAGTTCAAGCTAAATTAAAAGGTGAGAGTGGGACTCTCCGGAGTTCTATTGAAACTCTCTTGCAACAAAGTGGCTTCAAAGTCATTAGTCGAGAAATCGACAATGGCTGGAGTTTTATTGCCATCAAACGTCGCTTGGGAAACTGGGGTTCACTGATTTCCCATATTTCCTTTGTTGTGCTAGTCATCGGAGCAATCCTAGGTACAACTCTGGGCTTCAAAGGTTTTATGATGACCGGAGCAGGGACAACCGTGCCTTTGAGTTCGATTAATCTATCCAAGGGAACTGTTAAGCAAGATTTTGATGTACATATCTATTCGGCAGAGGATCGCTTTCTGGAAAATGGAGATCGAGATAATTGGTATACAGATATGGCAATCATCCAAAACGGACAGGAAGTAATTCGCCAGACAATCTCTGTTAACCATCCCCTAACCTATCAAGGGGTCACCTTCTATCAAGCAAGTTTTGCCAATGGGGCTCGACTAACCGTTGATCTGAAGGATCAAAAAATCCCAGTTGTTTTACAAGATCATGGGGGGAATTATTTTCAAGCACCTGGAACGGATCTCTATCTAATCGCTGCAGCCATTAAAAGTGACCCGCAAGAACCAATTATGCTTTATCAAGTCTATAGAGGAACCGGTGTAGAGCCTGTACAAAAAGGTCAAATTAACCTAGGACAAACTATTGACGTACAAGGTGAATATAAGCTAACTCTTGAGGGTAATGTAGGATTTACCGGATTACAAGTCAAACAAGACCCTGGCGTAACGGTTATCTGGCTGGGGTGCGCTCTATTGCTGCTGGGACTTATCTTGTCTTTTTACTGGCGTACAGTGGTAGTATCGGGAGTGTTCAAATCTGGACAGGATTCAATTGGAGAACTGACGATAGGGGCCAGAGCCGGTAAAGTAACAGGTGGCCTCCAGCAAGAGTTTGACCGTTTGATTCAGGGAATTCAATCGAAAAGGGAGGGCGCACTGTGAATCAGGGATTACAAAACCTGGAGACTACATCCTTTTATATCATGTTAATGGCCTACACCCTTTCTATGTTATTTTACTGGGCTTGGATTGGAACTAAAAAAGATCTAATGGGCCGCTTTGCAACCTATCTTACCATTGTTGGCTTACTAGCTAACACTGCAGCAATTATTTTAAGAATGATCATTGCAGGTCGTCCGCCTCTTTCCAATTCTTATGAGTTTTTGTTGACCTTCGTTTGGGGAATTACCTCTGTGTATCTTTTCGTCGAATTTCGTTATAAGCTGAAAGCTTTAGGTGCTTTTGTCATGCCCGTTTGTTTCATGATTTTAATGTTCATTATTATGAGTATGGGTGCTGAGGAAAGAATCGCTCAATCCATACCTCCGGCCCTTAAAAGTAAATGGATAACCTTCCACGTGGTTACAGCAATGTTTTCCTACGGAGCATTTGCAATTTCCTTCGGCTTGGGGATTATGTATTTGCTTAAATTTAGTAGAGAAACAAACGGAAAAACAGCTAAATCTCAAGAGGCGGGAATTATCTCCCGTTTTCCTGAGTTGGAAACAATCGATGAGTTATCCTATAAGGTAATTGGCTTTGCCTTTCCCCTCCTGACTCTCTGCATAATTACCGGTGCAATCTGGGCGAATTACGCTTGGGGCACATACTGGTCTTGGGATCCGAAAGAGACCTGGTCTCTGATTACTTGGATAATCTATGCTGCTTACTTACATGCCCGGTTGATGTATGGATGGAAAGGAAAAAGAGCGGCCTGGATGACCATATTTGGTTTTGCAGCGGTTCTATTCACGTTTTTTGGAGTCAATTATTTTTTACCGGGTCTACATTCATATGCTGTCAGTCAAAACCTTATTATTGTTTAATTGACAGGAGATTAGATATTTAGAGAGTTAAAGAGTTTTTGCAGGAAAAATGTCTAAATATAAAGAACGTAAGAACTAGGAGAAAAGTTAGAGAAGGTGACTATTGAATATGTCCCAGTATTATCCGATATTTATAGACTTACATGCTCTGCCGGTTCTGGTTGTCGGAGGAGGAAAGGTTGCATTACGAAAGGTTCAAACCCTATTGCATCACGGATCTTTAGTCAGGATAGTCTCTCCTCGCCTCGTACCTGAGCTTAAGGAGCTAATTGATGGAAAGACATGTTTTTGGAGAGAAAAGGAATATTCTGCAGAGGATATTCAAGAAGCAATGTTGGTTTTTTCATGTACTGAAATTGAGGAGATCAATGCTCAAGTCTCGCAGGATGCTAAAGCGAATCATCGTCTCGTGAATGTTGTGGATGATCCTGAAAAATGTAGTTTTATAGTACCTTCTATTATGGAAAAAGGTGATCTAAAAATTGCTGTGTCCACCGGAGGCAGCAGCCCCATCGTAGCTAGGCAAGTTCGAGGGGAATTGGAAGATTTGTACGGTCAGGAGATGGCTGAATATCTGACTTTACTTAAAAATTGGAGAAGTAGAGCCAAGTCTGAATTACCTCCGGAAAAACGCGCTGTTTTTTGGAAGCGTGCTACAGATGGAGAAATCAGAGAACTTATTAAAGCTCAACGTTTGACCGAAGCGAAAGGAGTGCTAGAAAAATGTTTCCTGTCGCTATTGGGTTAAATCACCGCACTGCACCTGTAGAAATTAGGGAAAGAATGAGCTTTCACCCATCTCAAATGCTGAAGGCTCTCCAAGAATTAAAAGAATGTCCGGGGATTCAGGGGGCCGTGATCCTCAGTACCTGTAACCGTACCGAGGTATATGCTGCAACTATGGATGTGGAAACAGGGATCAGCTCAATTAAAGACTTTTTTTCCAGTCATCATGGCATAGAGGAAAAAATTCTGGAGCAATATCTGTATTCCCATACCTTATATGATGCCGTCCGCCATTTATTTCGGGTAGTTTCAGGACTGGATTCGCTGGTTCGAGGAGAAACCCAAATCCTTGGACAAGTCAGCAATGCTTATCAGCAAGCCAGCGATGCAGGAGTTACTAATAAGGTGATCAATGTCTTTTTTCAGACTGCCTTAGCAGTGGGAAAACGTGTGCGTACCGATACAATGATTGACCAGCATCCTGTGTCCATCAGTTATACAGCTGTAGAGCTGGCTAAACAACAATTCGGTGAACTCCAGGGAAAAGGAATTCTAATTTTAGGGGCCGGAGAAATGAGTACCCTGACTGTCAAACATTTAGTTTCCGCCGGGGCTACTACAGTGTTAGTTTCCAATCGATCCTATGATAAGGCTGTTTTGCTCGCTCAGGAATGCGCCGGTCGTGCCGTTCGGCTGGATGACGTAGATCAGTATCTGGCGGAAGTAGATATAGTTATTTCGGCCACCGCCTCGAAGCATTTTGTTTTGATGCCGGAACGCATGCAAGAAATTATGAAAATAAGAAAAAATCGTCCCATACTGCTTATTGATATTGCGGTTCCACGGGATATTCACCCTGAAGTTGGGAATATCCCTGAAATTACTCTATTTGATATTGATGATTTGCGGGGAGTTGTCGATCGGCATCATCAAGAGCGAGAGCTGGCAGCAATTAAAGCTGAAAAGATTATTGATGAAGAAATGGAATTGTTTTTAAAATGGCATAACACTCAGTCTGTTGTACCAACAATTTTGGCCCTGCAGAAAAAAGGAGAACAAATCAGAGATCTGCAAGTTGAGCGTGCTCTGGAGCATTTTAGCGGGTTAACGCCTAAACAGGAAAAGGTAATCCGTTCAATGGCTAATTCTATTGTTAATCATCTCCTGCATATTCCGATTATCAATCTCAAAGAGTATGCCAATACCAGTCAAGGACATCTCTATGCTGAAGTTTTTCAAAACATATTTGATTTAAATGTTGGTGAAGAAGGTGCTCGTCGAAACATGACCAAGAAGAGACATGCGCAGGGGTGCCATAGGAGGGCTGAATGAAAAATATACGCATAGGAACTCGGGATAGTCAATTAGCAATGTGGCAAGCTGAGTGGGTTCAATCTCAACTAACTAAGCTATATCCGGATCTCAATTTTGTGCTTGTCCCTATGAAAACTAAAGGGGATAAGATTTTAGATGTTCCACTTTCTAAGATCGGAGATAAGGGATTATTCACCAAGGAATTGGAACACGGTCTCTTAAATGACGAACTTGACATGGCTGTTCATAGTCTTAAAGATATGCCAACCCAATTACCCCCAGGCCTAATCATTAGTGCTTTTTGTGAGAGGGAAGAACCCAGAGATGTTTTCTTAAGCAAGAATGGAGTAAAACTCGAGGAGCTGCCTCCAGGGGCCCTGATTGGAACAAGTAGTTTGCGTCGGAAGTCTCAGCTCAAACATTATCGGCCGGATCTAAATTTCACAGATTTAAGAGGTAATCTGCAAACCCGTTGGCGGAAGTTGCAAGAATCTGACATGGTGGGTATTGTCCTGGCTGCTGCCGGTGTTAAACGACTGGGCTGGGCACATCGCATCACTCAGATCTTACCGGAAGATATTATGTTGTCAGCAGTCGGTCAAGGATCTATCGCTATTGAAATCGATGAGAAACGTTCAGATGTTGCCGAACTGTTAGCTCGTTTAAATCATCCGGAAACGGAAAGAGCAGTACGGGCCGAACGTACATTAATGCGCAAACTTGAAGGAGGCTGTCAAGTTCCTATCGGAGCTTTGGGTCAAGTGGTTGATGGGGAGATAATCCTGCGAGGGATGGTGGCAAGTTTGGATGGCGTCCGCGTACTTAAAGCAGAAGTAAGAGGTAGTGATCCCGAAAAAGTAGGTATTGAGGTTGCTAATCGTCTGATTGAGATGGGAGCTGCTTCAATATTAGAGGAAATTCGATAGGGGACTTGTGCGCTGCCCCGTGTCTGGGGTCGGTCGCTTTCACAGAGTTTGCTATTCTGCTTACGTAAAGACCTCGGGCCTGTATAACACTGCGTCCCGGGCTTGGAACTGGGAACGAGAGTGAGTATGAGAGTTTTCTAGAGAACGAGGGAACATTTCGTGTTTCTGACTCGTTGTTATTTAAAAATATTTTAATGTATATATTAAGCTTTTGTAAGCTGATTGATAGGAGTGTTGGTTTTGAGTAAGGGATATGTATATTTAGTGGGTGCCGGTCCGGGAGACCCTAAGTTAATTACCATTAAGGGGTCGGAGTGTATAGCCAAAGCAGATGTGTTAGTTTATGATCGGTTAGCTTCACGGCGCCTTTTGACGTTAGCTCGTCCGGATTGTGAGCTCATCTATGTGGGGAAATCCCCGGATCGCCACACACTTCGGCAGGAAGAAATTAATCAAGTTCTTGTGGATAAAGGCTTAGAGGGAAAAATCGTGACCCGTCTTAAAGGTGGGGATCCTTTTGTTTTTGGCAGGGGAGGCGAGGAAGCGGAAGCTTTGCTCAAGGCAGGGATTCAATTTGAAGTAGTTCCCGGCATTACCTCGGCCATTGCAGTTCCGGCTTATGCTGGGATTCCGGTAACTCATCGTGATCTCACATCTTCTTTCGCAGTTATAACAGGGCACGAAGATCCTACCAAGAATGAGACCAGTATTCATTGGGATCATCTTGCCCAGTCCCATGGTACCTTGGTTTTCCTAATGGGCATGGAGAATCTCCCCTTGATTGCCCAAAAGTTAATGGAAAATGGGAAGAAGCCGACGACTCCTGTGGGAATTATTCAATGGGGGACAAGGCCGGAACAAAGAACTTTGGTTGGGCAATTGGATACTATTGCCGAAGAGGTTAAAAAACAGAACTTCACTAATCCTTCAATCATAATTGTTGGAGAGGTTGTATCCCTTAGGGAGAAACTCCAATGGTTCGAAAAGAAGCCATTGTTTGGTCAAAGAATCGTTGTTACTCGTGCACGCCACCAGGCCAGCGTACTGACGCAAGAAATTGAAGCCTTAGGCGGAGAGGCGTGGGAGTTCCCGACGATCGATATCGCGCCTCCCACTGATAACGCAGCCTTAATTAATGCTATCAAAAACCTAAGAGAATTCCAGTGGCTTATTTTTACCAGTGTTAATGGGGTAGAGGCTTTCTTCGACGAGTTAAGCATTCAAGAACGGGATGTGCGGGAGCTTATCGGCGTGGAGATAGTTGCCATAGGCCCAGCTACCCAAGCTTCGTTAGAGAAAAGGGGACTTCGTGCTGCTTATGTTCCTGAAGAGTATAAAGCAGAGAAAATTGTGGAAGGTCTGACAAGCAGAGTTGCCAAAGGGCAAAAGGTATTGCTGGCCAGGGCCGAAGAAGCTAGGGATGTTTTGCCTGTATCTCTCAAGGCTATGGGTGTGGAAGTCTCGGATGTCCCAGTCTATAAGACAGTTCTGGGGGGAGCAAATAGTGGGGAATTGAAACGAATGCTTGCTGAGCAGGAGATTCACAAGGTTACCTTTACCAGCTCGTCAACGGTACGAAATTTTATGGAGCTTTTGGATGGAGAAATATCGTTGCTGAACGGTGTCTTACTTTACTCAATTGGTCCAATCACCAGCGCTACAGCTCGAAAGCTGGGTTTGACTATCTATAAAGAGGCGAAAGAGTATACGATTCCCGGACTAGTTAATGCCTTAATGGAGGAGTGAGAGTATGATTAGTGTCACAAAGCTCTTATTTGATACAGAGTACTTCGGAGATTCTCTGAGATACAATAAAGACTCTCATGGTGCCCGAAATGGAACAACCACTCTTTCCGGGCCAGTGGTCGTTTGGAATTCCACCAAGACCTGTAATTTAAAATGTGCCCATTGTTATATGGAGTCTGAAGCTCAAAACTACGAGGGAGAAATGACCACTGAAGAGGCGAAGAGATTTATTGATGATCTGGCGGAATTTAAATCTCCCGTTTTGCTTTTTTCCGGTGGAGAGCCTCTTATTCGACCTGACTTCTTTGAATTGGCGGAATATGCAATTTCCAAAGGTCTTCGGGCTACACTTTCGACTAATGGGACTCTAATTACTCCTGAAGTTGCCCGCCGCATCAAAGACATCGGGATTTCCTACGTGGGAATCTCTCTGGATGGTCTGGCAGATGTTAATGACAAGTTTAGAGGTAAAGAGGGAGCCTTTAAGGCGGCAATGCAAGGAATACAAAACTGTGTAGCCGTGGATCAGCGAGTTGGGCTGAGGTTTACTATTAACAGTCATAATATTAAAGAACTGGATAAAATCTTTGATTTTATTGAAGAAGAGAACATCGATCGGGTTTGTTTCTACCATCTGGTCTATTCAGGCAGAGGAAACAAAATGATTGCAGAAGATGTGACGCCAGAAGAATCTCGGCAAGCCATGGATACAATTATTCGCAGAACCCGAGACTTTGAAGCACGAGGCTTAAAAAAGGAAATTCTAACCGTTGATAATCACTGTGACGGGGTTTACATGTACATTCAAGCCTTAAAAGAGGATCCCGCCAGAGCACAAAAGATTAAGGATCTGATTGGTTTTAATGGCGGAAATCGTTCCGGCATAGCCTTTGGAGAAGTGGATCCCCTGGGCTTTGTGCATCCCGACCAGTTCACACAGCATATCACCTTTGGAAATGTCCGAGAACGTAAAATAGCTGATATTTGGACAGATGTTACTCATCCTCTGATGGCAGGGCTTAAAGACCGCAAAGCTTTATTAAAAGGACGATGTTCAAAATGTCGATACCTGGATATGTGTAACGGGAATTTCCGCACCCGGGCTGAAGCAGTTTCGGGAGACTTCTGGGAGTCCGACCCGGCTTGCTATCTTACCGATGAAGAGATAGGTATTAAGTAAAGATAACAAAAATAAAGTTGGGATAGGGTTTAACTACAGGAGGAGGTTCTTGAGAAATGGAATTAATCAGGCGTCCCCGCCGTTTACGGGTTAACGAGACAATCCGTAATATGGTACGAGAAAATCATCTTAGAGTAGAGAATTTAATTTATCCCATGTTTGTGATGCCCGGCGAAAAGAAAAGGGTTGAGATATCCTCAATGCCGGGAGTATATAACTATTCCCTTGATGAATTTATCCTTGCTCTTAAGGAAGTTGTAGAACTTGGAATTCCCTCGGTACTGCTCTTTGGTATCCCGGAGAGCAAAGATAGTGTGGGATCAGGGGCTTACCATGAGCAAGGAATTGTCCAACAAGCTGTACGTCTAGCCAAAGAACATTACCCCAATCTTTATATCATCACGGATGTCTGCTTGTGTGAATACACGGATCATGGACATTGCGGCTTGATAGAAAAGGGTCAGGTTTTAAATGACCCAACCCTTGACCTGCTTGCTAAGACAGCACTTTCCCAGGTCAAAGCGGGAGCAGATATGGTTGCTCCTTCGGACATGATGGATGGGCGTGTCGCAGCAATCAGAGAAATGTTAGACCTGGAGGGCTTCACTAACATTCCAATTATGGCTTACTCGGCCAAGTTCGCATCCGGATTTTACGGTCCTTTTCGCGAGGCAGCAGGATCAACACCGCAATTTGGAGATCGCAGAACTTATCAGATGGATCCTGCTAATGGCAATGAAGCTATGCTCGAGACGGATTTAGACATTGAAGAAGGGGCAGACATGGTTATCGTCAAGCCGGCAATGTCCTATGGAGATATTATTTATCGAACCAAAGAGCGCTACGGTATACCGGTGGCAGCTTATAATGTCAGCGGAGAATATGCCATGGTTAAAGCCGCTGCTGCTAACGGCTGGATTGATGAGAAACGCATAGTTTTGGAGGCCCTTTTGAGTATGAAACGTGCCGGAGCCGATTTGCTGATCACCTATCATGCCTTAGATGTGGCGGGATGGCTTAGAGAGGAGGGTTAAGTATGATCGTTTCTTGGAATAAAACCAGTGATTGCAATATGTTTTGTGATCATTGTTATCGTACTGCCTATTACAATGATGGAGATTACATGGCTGAGGAATCTTGGTGCTTGTACCATGGGAGGAAGGGGGTTTAGTATGGATGCAACGGACAGAGCCTTACTAAATGCCATCCAAAATAATTTTCCGATAGCGGTTCATCCCTATTGGATCTTAAGTGAAGCAGTAGGTATTACTGAAGATGAGGCTTTTAAACGAATTCAAAATCTTCGTCGGGAAGGGATTATTCGTCGTTTAGGGGGAGTCTTTGATTCCCGTCGGTTAGGTTATTACAGTACTTTATGTGCCGGTAAGGTTCCCGAAGATAAAATACCTGTGTTAGCTAAGCTGTTGGACGAAATTTCCGGGGTGACTCACAACTATATTCGTGACCATGACTATAATGTTTGGTTTACCTTAATAGCCCGCTCACATGCGGTAGCGGAACGCATCCTCCATACGATTCGTGAGGAGACAGGAGTGTCGGAAATCTTTACTCTTCCCGCATCTCGAGTGTTCAAAATCAATGTCAATTTTGATTTTGAGACATCCATAGATGACCTGGAGCCAGACGACGGTCAAAATCCTTTAGGGGAGTATGCCTCACCCAGCCAAAAGCATGAGACTCCTCCTTATGAATTAACTAATGACGAAATAAGTCTTATCCGAGTCATCCAGGGCAATTTGCCGGATTCCCCGACGCCATTTATTGAGCTGGCCGAAAGTCTGGAATGGCCTACGGACAAAGTTATTTCAGTGGCTAGTCACTTGCTGGAAATGAAAATACTGCGTCGTTTTGGGGCAGTCCTTCGTCATCAAAAGGCCGGTTTTGTAGCAAATGCTATGGGTGTTTGGCAGGTAGACGAGGATCAGACGGAAAAAGTTGGAAAGATAATGGCCCGTTTTAAAGAAGTAAGTCATTGTTACCAGCGACCGACCCTTGAGGATTGGCCATATAACCTATTTACTATGATTCACGGACGTTCTGCAGATGATTGTGAAGACATAATGAAGAGGATTGCCCAGGCAACGGGAGTTAAGACTTATTCCATGCTTTTTAGCGTGGCCGAATTAAAAAAGAGCAGTATGCAGTATTTCTTAGAAGAATCCATCTAGAAAGGAGATAGGTTATTGAGTTTCGTCGATGAAAAAAGCCGTCACGCATTTGCTAAAGCTCAGGTGGTGATTCCCGGAGGTGTTAATTCACCAGTCAGGGCCTTTAAATCGGTCGGACGGGATCCGGTGTTTATCGACCGGGGTGCAGGGGCTTATATTTGGGATATTGATGGCAATCAATACATTGATTATGTAGGATCCTGGGGTCCGTTAATCCTTGGACATGCTCACCCGGATGTGGTTGCAGTGATTAAGCAAGTGGCTGAGCGAGGAACAAGTTACGGTGCGCCTACTGAAGTTGAGACTGTCTTAGCAGAAGAAGTACTGAAAGCTTACCCTTCCATGGAAATGGTACGCATGGTCAATTCCGGAACTGAAGCGACTATGAGCGCATTGCGTTTAGCCCGTGGGGTCACAGGCAGATCTAAGATCGTAAAGTTTGAGGGCTGTTACCATGGTCATGCCGATCAACTTTTAATTAAGGCCGGTAGTGGTGCCCTTACCTTTGGCGTGCCCACATCTCCTGGGGTTCCAACTCAAACCGCAGCTACTACAATTTCCGCCCAGTTCAATGATCTTGAAGGTTTGACTGAGATCTTCAAACGTGAAGGTGAGGAAATTGCTTGTGTAATTTTGGAACCGGTAGCAGGGAACATGGGAGTTGTCTTGCCTGAGGAAGAATTTTTACAGGGACTGAGGCGTTTAACTAAAGAGTACGGAGCATTGTTAATATTTGATGAAGTAATGACTGGTTTCAGAGTAAGCTACGGGGGTGCCCAGGCCCATTTTGGGATTGATCCCGATTTGACCTGTCTAGGTAAGGTAATCGGAGGGGGACTCCCGGTTGGTGCTTACGGTGGAAAACGAGAGTATATGTCTCAGATCGCTCCTAGCGGTCCGATTTATCAAGCGGGCACACTCTCAGGTAATCCCTTAGCAATGAATGCAGGGTTAGCAACTCTAAAATTATTGCAGCAACCGGGAACTTATGAGAAATTGCAAGCCATGACTGCACGGCTTTCAAATGGTTTAAAAGAGCTTGCTCAAGAAGCAGGGCTTCCCATTTGGGTCAATTCTGTCGGGGCCATGTTTTCCGCCTTCTTTACAGACACTCCCGTCAGAGATTATGCCAGTGCCTGTTCCTCCGATGTAGAGCAATTTGCCAAGTTCTTTCGCGGCATGTTAGAGGGCGGCATTTACTTAGCCCCGAGTCAATTTGAAGCCGTCTTTTTATCCACGGCACACACAGATTCCGATATTGACAAAACCTTAGAGCAAGCTCGAATCGTGCTTAAAACTCTATAGAAGGTTTTCGAAAACAGTGCTTCCAAAAGACAAGGTTCGATTGAATTAGTTTAGACCTAAATCCAACGAATTTACCGGATTCTAAACATACCATTATGACAGGGGGGACTGGCCGGATGGAACGCAAAAAGCGCATCATTAGAACCCTCATTACGATTAGCTTAATAGCAGGCTTAATCGCTGTGCTTTATTTTTCTCGTGACGCTGATCCCAAAAACCCGCATTCGACGGTACCTAGAGAAACTTGGATTCATGGACCGAAAGGACACGGATATGCTGTTATGAATAACCAGCAACCGTGGAAACAGTGTTATGAATGTCATGAAGAACAAGGACTGGGAGGCGAGGTCTATTGCCAAAGCTGTCATGACCAATCTGGTGTGAAGGTTGAGATACCGCAAAAGCCAGCTGATAAATAGTTAGGGCTTGATGTAGGGAAGTATTTGTCCAAACCGAGAGGCCAAATGGTGCATCGATGCACCATTTGATTTTCACTCCTATTTTGGTATACAGTATATATTCTAAGATATTCACGGAAAAGTATCAGGCATACATAAATCCACGTTATAACGTAAAAAAACTAGGGCTTGAGAATTGTGATTTTTGCACGATTTCGAGCCCTAGTTTCTTTTATCGATGAAGGTAAATAGTATGATTGTTAATCTGGACGATGTTCGCTCACAGAGCATATTACATGAGAACTTACTAAAGCTTTGAATCATCGATCCCAGCGAGCCATTCTTCTATCTCGCCAATAACTGATTGAACTGCTCCTTCTTCAAAAGGAGAAATTAAGTGAGCAAGCTTAACTAATTCAAGAAAGGATTTGCTGCCACCCATTTTACAGAGAGTTAGATAATCTTGCCAAGCGCTCTCCCGCTCTTCTTGAGACCTTTTCCAAAATTGGAAGGCACATATTTGTGCTAAGGTATAGTCAATATAATAAAAGGGAGCGTTAAAGATATGCCCTTGCTGATGCCAGTAACCGCCCTGTTCTAAGTACTCATTATCTGAGTAGTTGCGGTGAGGCAGATACTTTCTCTCAATTGAACGCCAGGCGGCTTTCCTTTCAGAGGGTGACGCTTGGGGATGAGAGTAAACATAATGCTGATACTCATCAACAGTCACCCCATAAGGGATAAAGAGGAGAGCTTCACTCAGGTGAGTAAAGCGATATTTGTTGGCAGCGTCTTTGAAGAATAGCTCCATCCATGGCCAGGCAAAGAATTCCATGCTCATGGAGTGAATTTCACAGGATTCATAGGTAGGCCATTGATATTCCGGCAGGGTATGGCTTCTGCTGGAATACACTTGAAAGGCATGCCCTGCTTCATGGGTAAGTACGTCCACATCTCCGGAAGTACCATTAAAATTGGAAAAGATAAAGGGTGCTTGGTATTTGCTGATATAGGTACAATACCCGCCCCCGGCCTTGCCCTTTTTAGTGACCAGATCCATCAGATCATTTTCCAGCATAGAGCTGAAAAACTCATGAGTCTCCGGAGATAGTTCTTGGTACATACGACGCCCATTTCCAATGATCCACTCCGCATCTCCTTGAGGCTTAGCATTGCCGCTAAGGAAGCTGAACTTCTCATCATAATATAAGAGTTCAGCCAAACCGAGGCGGTTTTGTTGACGTTCTCGAAGCTTCGTTGCTACAGGAACAATCTGCTCTTCCACTTGCTTTCTGAAATTAGCCACCATCTCCGGAGTATAATCGGAACGAAGCATCCGAGCATATCCTAACTCGACATAATTGGAAAAGCCCAGTTTCTGGGCAATTTTAGTTCTAACCTGGACAAGCTCAGCAAAGATCTGGTCAAGCTTTGCTTCTTGTTCTTTGAAGAAGCCATATTTTGCCTCGTTGGCGCGCTTTCGCAGCTCACGATTTTCGGACTGTAAGAAGGGCCCTAAGCCTGAAAGATTGCGTTCTTCTCCTTCAAATAGAATTTTGGCAGAAGCAAGTAGCTTGGTGTACTCCGTGGACAATTTGTTTTCCAACTGCAGCTCTTCAACAATCTCAGGCTTAAAGGTTTTAAGGGTTAGTTCTGCGATATTAAACAATTGTTTGCCCCATTGTCCTTCCAGCTCCTCACGGTAAGGGGAAGCAAGCAGTGCTTGATAGAATTCGGAAATCAATCCTTGATAGATGGGTGTTGTATCATCGAAGTATTCCTGCTCTTTTTCGTAATAGGAATCTGTCGTATCCACGGAATGGCGGATTGAGACGAGTTGGGACATTGATTCGAACTCGCTTCGCAAGAGGTTAATTTGAGTCAGGGCGGCATTTTGTTCGGAGTAAGAAGGAGCTTGGCGAAACTTATCGAGCAGGGTATTAAATTCCTGCTGCAGGTCGCTAATGTTGGGTCTTAGGTAAGGGTATTCTTTGAATTTCATTGAGAGTCACCTCTATTAAAGTTTTTTGAGCGCTTTTAAGCGGCTTCTTTAAGTTCAGATTTGAGCTAGATCTTTTGGATACAGGGCACGGTTCTGTCGGGCTCTGGGGGAGCGCTTTTCTGCACGCGTCTGCGAGTTCCACCGCTGGTTCGTTGGACGGTTCGCGAGCGCGTCCGAACCTCCGGGTATTCCTGCATGTGAACCTGCGGCGCGCTACGGGGACGCGAACCGTCGGCACTCGCCTTAGCGCGGTTCCACTGACGCAGCCTCTTTGCAGAAAAGCGCTCCTTCAGACAGTTTGCTAGGAGTGTAAGTATTTCCTTGGGGACTCAGGTAAGGCTTTGCAGAATTCGTGTTAGGAAGATAGTTCTTTAGTTTTTCATCCTCTGATGATGGTGCCTTAGTAGGGACATGAAAGGCTACTCTTAAAACGCTCCAAAAGAATAAAGACCCCAAAGACAGGGCGGCTTCGTCCAACAGGAGTAAACCCATTGCATGGAGAGGCGGTAAGGCCTACAAAGCTTGTGTGGGAAGCGGAGCCACAGGTTCACATCAGGTATTACCCAGAGGTTTGGCACGAAAGTGTCCGGTACGATAGTCTCCAGCGGAGAGTATCGCCGAAGCCGTGATCCCTTAAGGAATCCCTACTGGCGTAGGATACATTTTCGCTGAAGCGGCTATCTTCAAAGAATACTTATCCGCTGAAGATCGCTCCTAGGTCAACGCGTGGGCGAGCCTCGGAGTGCTGAGTGACACGAAGACACTGTCCTCGAACGAATTAGCTGGTCTTGCAGGATGTGGGCGAAGCGCCCTGATCCGAGAGACCCTATTTCATCCTCTGTTGGTGTCTCATAGCGGCACGAAAGGATACCCCGAAAACACCCCAAAACACTCTTAAGAATAAAGACCTGAAAGACAGGGCGGCTTCGATCCACAGGAGTGAACTCATTGCATGGAGAGGCGGTAAAGCCTACAAAGCTTGCGTGGGTAAGCGGAGCCACAGGTTCACATCAGGTATTACCCAGAGGTTTGGCGAAGCTCCCACGCAAGCGAGTAGGCGAGCCTCGGAGTGCTGAGTGAGCGGATGTGGGCGAAGCCGCCTGACCCAAGCGACACTAAATTTCATCCTCTGCTAGTGCCTGCTTAGTAGCGGCCCTGGATTTCATCCTATGCTGCTCTACGAACGAGGCAATACCCAAGTCACTCCTGTCTCTTGAATAGCCACTTTTTCGATTTGCCCCGCTGCCGCTTGGCGGAAACGCAGGATAGGCTCATCCATGGGCTCTCTGGATAGTTTAAAAGATCCCCAATGCATCGGGATAACCCATTTTGCTGACATCTCCTCTCCCATTCTCCAGGCCTGTTCAGGAGTCGCATGCTTATCCTCAAAAGACTTTGGTGAATATGCCCCAATTCCCAGGATAGCTAAGTCAATGGGTATCCCATTCAGTTGTTGTTTGATTAATTCCGTATAGCCTGTGTCCGCTCCGAAGAAAATATTTACACCGTTTTTCGATAATAAGAGACTATTGGCTTCCATACCTTTTTTCCAAGGAATTCTGGCTCCCCAGTGTTTACCTTCGATAGCCTTAACGGTGACTCCAGCCAAACAGGTAGTTTCTTGCCAGTGTAGTTCTTCAATAGATTTGTAATTCATACCGTTCCACAAGGGGAGAGTGTTTTTGGCAGTAACAACAAAGGTATTTGCTGATTGGAACTTGCGTAAAGTTGGATAATCAAAGTGGTCTGTGTGCGCGTGGGATACCAGCAACAAATCTATTGAACCAACTTCATCGCTACTCAAGGGAGAAGCGATGTAACGGCTGGGGCCTATTGTCAGGTTCCCTATAGGAGTAATACCAATGTGTGAATATAAGGCTGGGTCAATAAGGATTCTCGTTCCAAAAAAGTTAATCAAAAAACTGGCATGGCCCAGCCAGGCAACAGTAACTTCGGAGTTTGACCACTTTTGTGGGGATGGGATATGCTTCGGTATTATTAATTTGTTCTGATTTTCAGCATCTAAGACATTATTAATGGCAATATAACCTCCAGTCAAGCCAAGAGTACCTAACAGGCCCAGGCTAAGAAATTTGCGCCGTGTATATTGATTCTGGGAGGGCCCAAGTAACTCTGATTCCAACAAATCGCCCTTATCTTTCAAACTATCACCCCTGTATGAACGTTCAGGAATATTAGAATAGCTCCACCTTACATTTTAAGGTTATATTTAGTATTTGGTGAATATATCCAAATGTAATTGTCCGGTTTTCTGAGAAATTCATTGAAAAAGTTCATAAACTATGTAAATGGAATATACTGTACGCTGGCGAAGCAAAAGGAGAGTAAGTGAAAAGAGAACAAGCAAAAAGGGGAGTGACCTATGAGAATATGGCGGGTGCTTTGTAATTGGTGGAAGTGGATTTACTACTTATGCCGAAGATCCCCTAAGAAAGCTAAAATTCAACCAACCTTTGGCAGCACGTTTATTCAATATTGGTACTGTCAAAACTGGGACTTTGATCGTTGGCTGGAAGAGTATCAAATGTTGCAAAAGATAGGAATTAAGGAAGTTATCCTTCAGAACATTGCTGATACCAAATCTCAGTACGCCGTATATCCAACGAAGATGGAAGGATACACCTGTAATAGTATCGATATGGTTGAAACTGCCTTGAGTGCCGCTGATAGTATAGGCATGTATGTGCGTATTGGTCTGGGGTATAGCAAAGACTGGTGGTCTAACGATATTTACGAACATGCCTGGCTGGAGGACGAGGCTGAAGTCAACAAGCAAATTGTAATAGAGATTGTTAAGATGTATGGGGGACATAAAGCACTAAAAGGTTGGTATATTCCTTATGAGTTTCATCCGCTAACAGCCCTGAGTATTGTCCAACAGGCGGATCTGAATAGGTTTTTTAAAGAGATTGCCAACACGATCAAGGCTAATAGTGCCCAAGATATCATGGTTGCCCCCTATTATAAAGCTCAGTTGACCTGGAATATTACCTTGGCATCTTGGGCCTATAGTGTCCATCATATTCTATATGATACAGGGATCGATATTCTTGCTTTGCAGGATAGTATTGGGGCAGGCTTTAACTCCCTGAATCATCTAGACGAAATTTATGCCTATACAAGAAAGGCTACGGACGAAATCGGAATGACTCTCTTTGCCGTCACTGAAACTTTTGAGGTCAATGAAACGGAATATTTGCCAGCCCAACAACATCGAATTAGTGAGCAACTGGCCAGAGAATCTGCTTATGTAAGGGGGTTCGTAGCATTTAGCATCAACCACTATCAGAATCCTCAAGAGGCTGCCCAGGCAACTGGTTATAAGGATTACTATAACTATTATCAGGAACACAGACCGTAAGATTTTCTAAGCTTTACTTTAAATTCTCGAGGAATAGACGGACAACATCCGCTCCCCCTACTATAGTTCCAATTGAGCCGCCTAAGTTGGCTAAGGTAACAATAATCAGAATTCTTGTGACCTTATTATTCCAAAAACCTTTAAGGCTAAAAACATCCTCGGAAAGATTCTCAAAATCTCTAACACTGGGGCGGCGGAGATAGGCTTGAACAATTCCGGCAAACCATCCGGCAGCAATCAGAGGGTGTAAGGTAGTGATAGGGGCTACGACAAAGGATGTAAGAATTGTCAGAGGGTGACCAAAAGCAAGTGCAGTTCCCAAGGCAGCAAAGGATCCGGTCCAGAGTACCCAACTTATAGTTTGTTGAATTCCAGCGGCAGGATTGGCAATAAAGGTATACACCATAACTGCCAGGATTAGAAGGGGAATAGACCAACCAATAATTTTGAGGGTTTTTGATTTTGCCGGTACTTCAGAGAGCTTTGCTAAATCGTGCTCCCTTTTTAGTTCTTCTTTGATTCCGGGGACATGTGCAGCGCCTAAGACGGCTACAACTTTGCTTCCCGGAGCATCTTTAATTTTTTGTGCTAAATACTGGTCTCGCTCATCTATCAAAGGAAGTTTTAACTTTGGGAAGCTTACGGTAAATTCATTAAGTATAGAATTAAGCATATCCTGTGATTTCATCTTCTCCAGATCCTCTTCAGAAATGTCTTCATCATCAAAAATACTAAAGAAAATTCCCGATAACAGCTTAACTTTTCCCCAGAACCCTACACCTTGCCAAATCCGGGAAAAGGTAATTTGAATGTTTCTATCTGCCAGTACAAGGTTGGCACCTATTTCTTTGGCAGACTCTGCCCCTTGAATCATCTCTTGACCGGCGTTAATCCCAAATTGTTTGGCGAGACGCTTTTGAAAGGAAGAGATTACAAGATTTATTAGCAGTAAAGTAGCTTTCTTTTCTTTAATAATCTTGAAAATATCAGTTTCCTTCCATTTATTGCCTTCAACGATTGTTTGATAGCGAGGTTCGTCTAATTCTATACAAACCGAGTCAGGCCTTTCCGCTTCAATAACTTCTTTCACAAGTTCCGCACTTTGCTTGGATACGTGAGCAGTTCCGATTAAAATGAATTCTTTACCGTATAGATCGATTCTAGAAATGTTTTCGTTTTCTTCGAACATAATTACCGTCCTTTAGCTTTAATCTTACTGCCTTGACATCTTTTCTCAAAGTTTATTGTACTCTAATTTCCCCCTGTACTACAAATTTGTTCCGGTAGAAAAACTTTGAAAAAAAAGCTCCCTAGGGGAGGAGGAAAAGTGAAAGCACGTTGAGTGTCCAGTTCAACGTGCTTTCATGTTTATATTATGGAGGTTTCTTCTCAAACAGCCGGAGGATACTGTTTAAAGAAGACACCTCCAACCTTTAAACCGCCCTTGAAGAATATCCTATTGTTAAATCTAATCTTCTAAAAACTCCAGGAAGGGTTTATCCATACCAACTAGTGCGTTGACCATGAGTTCTACTAAACCGCCATATTGAACATTGAACTTCTCGGTTGCTTCATAAAACTCCAGAATGTCACGAATAGCTCCTTTACAATTAGAACAAGGTGCACATACATATTTAGGTATTGAAACATTTTCCATGCTGTCCTGGAAGGCTCCAAGAATCTGGTTGAACTTCACCCGAGTGCTTATTTTATTTCTCCATTCAGAGAAATTCATGGAGTTCGTAATGGCGAACCCGCCGCCTCCACCACAGCAGTAATTGTCAACTCCGTGAGGCGTCATTTCTCTAAATTGAGGACTAATCACTTTTAAAACATTTCTCTGAGGTTCGACGATTCCCATCCCGCGGACATAATTGCAAGGATCGTGAAGGGTTACGGGAAAATTGTTCTTACTGGGATCTAGCCTTAGCCGTTTATCCCTAACCATATCCCAAAGGAGAGGGAGACAACTCTCAACGGGAACTTTTGCATCCCCATAAACCATCCGATCTCCTACAATCGCCGAAGCTTTGTGAGCATGACCGCACTCTGCAATAACTATACGATTGACGCCTAATTCTTTGGCCACCTTCATTTGCTTAACGGCTAGGGTCTTGGCTTGGAAATCATCGTACCAGATGCCATAATTGACATTATCATAGCCGGTGATTTCACTGCTAAGAGTCCAGTCTAGACCAGCTTCTTCGAAAAGAATCGCAAAAGCAATCGGGTTTTCAGGCCAAGCCATGTACTCGCCGGCATTATGTAAGAGCAGAATATCTGCACCTTTTTTATCAATCGGGAACTTAATCTTCCGACCATATTTCTCTTCGATTTCCTCTTCTAAAAACTCTATCGTGTCCAGAAAAGCCGGTTTGGTAATGCCTGTTGAGGAGCCAGTTTTTAGTTGAAGAACGGTACCTTTGGTATGTAAGGGAAGAGGGGCTATGCCCATTTCTTGGCTGAAGATCTTACGAATCTCTTTGGTGAGGATTGCATTGTCTAAGCCTAAGGGGCAGGTTTGGGCACAACGCCGACACAGATTACAGCGGTATGCTAATTCCCCAAGCCGAGATATTGTCTCCCAGTTCACATCGATATCAGCTCCGACGAAACGGCCCAACAGTTTTCCGCTTAGAGTGAAGTACTTCTTGGCAATTTTCCTGAGGACTTCCGAGCGGAAAATTGGACGATATAATTCGTTTTTTCCGGACGCTTCGTAGATATGGCAGGCGGCAGAACAAGTATCGCATTTTGCGCAGTATTCGAAGGATAACAGGAAGGGTTGGAGCACTCCATTGTTGGCATCCGAAAAGCTTTTTTCTAGGCCAAATATGAATTTGCGTACGAACTCATCTTCTTCGTCCTTGGTTTTCGGACGAATTAAGGTATCAATACCAACATAGCCGTCTAGAGATGTACAGAATTTTTCTTGCCAAGCGGGCTTAGGATCAGTTAGAGGGGGTTCCATTCCAGGCTTATTATAAGGGGGCAGCAAAGGCATGAGTTTGTCTGTTTCGAGTTTGATCAGTTGTTCATCCCGTCGTCCCAGATCTTGGGGACGCAAATCTTTTTCATTGATCATTTTTAGCTCTCCTCTTCCACAAGTTAACTCTCAAAATTATGTTAGTTATTCCTTGGGATACGCCCGTTCCGATGATAAAAGAATTTAAATGAAAAACTTAACTATGTTATAATTTAAGAAAATAGGTACAAATAGTTATTGACATATGCCATATTCGATTTAATTATACTATGTACCGGGCATATGTCAATTACAAATTTCTTCGAAAAATCGAGCCTTGGTATTATTGACATATGTTCAAAACGGAGTATAATTCAAGTTATTAAGGGCATATGTCAATAACTGAGGAGGGAATAGCTAATGCCAAGAAGAGATGGAACAGGACCAATCAGCTCATCAGGTAATGGTACTGGCTTAGGATTAGGGTCAGGCTACCGACGAGGTCCAGGGAAGAATTTTGCCAATGATCTAATTGAGCCAAAAAAGAAAAAAGAGTTGTTGCAAAAGCAAAAAGAGCTGCTGGAAAGAAAACTTGATGACCTTAACAAGCAAATTATGAGTCAAAATTAGCAGTAAAAGTGGCAGGAGAATTCTCCTGTTACTTTTAGTACTAGTCATGACAGTTTCATAACTGCACGACTTCTGTGCTAGGTAAGAGATTAAGATTAGAAATAAAGAGTAAATGAGGAGTAGGATAATGCCAAGACCAAGAAAATGGAGAAAAGTGTGTTGTTTACCGGAAAGTAACCGTTTTGGGCCACTCAATAACCAACTAAATCAAGAGCACTTCGTAGTTATGACTGTGGATGAGTATGAAACAATAAGGCTTATCGATCTAGAAGGCTTTACCCAAGAAGAGTGTGCTGACCAAATGAAGATAGCCCGTACTACTGTTCAACGAATTTACAATGATGCTCGAAGGAAGCTTGCAGAGTCCTTAGTAAATGGCAAAGTGTTGAGAATTGAAGGTGGGGATTATCAGCTGTGCGACGGGTTAGAAAAGTCCTGTGGTTGTGGCGGTTGTCTCAAACATAAATGTAACAGAGGTTTTGTACAAAATGATAAGGGAGGTGAATGATTATTTATTCAGAGAAAGTAATGGAACACTTTACGTGTCCCCAAAATTCCTATAGCATGCCGGATGCCAATGCTCAAGGAGTCTACGGAGACCCTGCTTGCGGAGATGCACTGATCATTTTCCTGAAGGTACAGGATAATACCATAGAGGAGATCAGCTATTTAGTCTTTGGCTGTTGTGCGTCGATTGCAACCTCTAGTATGACATCAGTACTAGCTAAAGGTAAAAGCTTAGAGGATGCTTTAAGTATTACGGAAGAGGATATCGTCCGGGCTCTGGATGGTTTGCCGGAGAATAAAGTGCATTGCTCGAACCTGGGAGTTAGTGCATTGCGTAATGCCATTAATAATTACTATGAAAGTCAGAAACAGGCGTAAAGGAGGACTCTCAATGAAAGTTGCCATACCCGTTGATGATAAATCTATGTCAACAAGTGTTTCCCAATCCTTCGGACGTACACCCTATTATCTCATTTACGATACCGATTCCAAGGAAAGTGCGTTTTTAGATAATAGCGCAATAGCCAGCCAAGGAGGGGCAGGTATTAAAGCCGCGCAAACAATTGTCGACAGTAATATTGATGCCATAATTACTCCTCAATGTGGAGAAAACGCCGCAGAAGTTCTCAGGTTGGCCAATATAAAATTGTATAAGATTATTAATTTTTCTGTTCAAGATAACATATGTGCCTTAAATGATGGAAAGCTTTCGATTTTAGAAGATATTCATCCTGGATTTCATGGTCATGGAGGCAACTAATATGAAGGTAGCCGTGCTAAGTGGCAAGGGCGGCACAGGGAAAACACTTGTATCAGTAAATTTGGCCTCAGTAGCTAAGGAATCTCTCTATATAGACTGTGACGTAGAAGAGCCCAATGGGCATCTGTTTTTCAAGCCGAAGAATTATGCCTCGGAAAGCATTGCGGTCAAAATTCCTTTCTCCGATGAAAAGCTATGTAGTGGCTGCCGTAAATGTGTCGAATTCTGCAAGTTCAATGCCTTAGCATTCATTATTAATAAACTAATCGTCTTTGATAACGTTTGTCATTCCTGCGGAGGGTGTATCTTGCTTTGTCCGGAGCAAGCTTTTGCGGAAAAAGACAAGCTGATTGGCAAGGTTCAGTACGGTGTTTCAGAAAATGTTACTGTCATGACGGGAGTATTAAATCCTGGAGAATCTTCGGGAGTACCCATAATTAAGAAGCTTTTACAAGACATTGTAAGCGGGCCGGAACTCATCATTATCGATTGTCCACCCGGCAGTGCCTGTATTGTCATGGAGAGTATCAAGGATGCAGATTATTGTATTTTAGTAGCCGAGCCAACCTTATTCGGAGTTCACAATCTCAATTTAGTTTATGAATTGGTCAAGTTGTTTAAAAAACCTCATGGTGTGATACTGAACAAATGTGTGGAGGGGGAAAATCCTGCCGAAAAATTTTGTTTGGAAAAGGATATTAAAGTTATAGGCAAGATTCCCTTTGACAGTGGCCTCGGAACTCTTAATTCTAATGCTCTGATCTCTGTCAGAGAGAATAAAAAGTACCATGATCTGTTTTCTTCATTCCTGCAGGTTGTGACTAAGGAGGGATCTTATGAAACAGTTACTAATCCTTAGTGGCAAAGGCGGTACAGGGAAAACTACGCTTGTAAGCGCATTTATTAAGTTAGCAAATGCTAAAATGTATGCAGATTGTGATGTTGATGCACCAAATTTGCACTTGATCATGAATCAAGCATCTGCACCAAAACAATCAGACTATTATGGTATGCCTAAGGCAGAGATAGATCAGGATGTATGTAACCAATGTGACTTATGCCGACAAAACTGCCGTTTCGAAGCAATTGAAGGAATGGTTAAGTATACGGTGGATCCATATGCTTGCGAAGGTTGTGGTGTTTGTGCAGCTGTCTGTCCGGTAGGAGCTGTATCTCTTAAACCTGCTAAAGCTGGAGATTTGATGCTGTACGTTAATGATTCAGTGTTCTCAACGGCAGAGCTAAAAATGGGGAGCGGTACATCCGGAAAACTTGTCACAGAAGTGAAAAAGCAGATGAAGTCAGCGCTAATAGACACAGGTCTGGCCATCATTGACGGTTCTCCGGGGATAGGATGTCCGGTCATCGCTTCTCTAAGTGGTGTAGATATGGTTTTAATCGTCGCCGAACCATCTATTTCCGGTATTAGTGATATGGAACGGATTATTAAGACTGCAGAAAAGTTTCATACCAGAACTGCGGTTTGTATTAACAAATATGATACAAATATTGAAAACACCAAAAAGATTGAATCGTTTTGTCGGCAAAGCTACCTCCCTTGTGTTGGTAGAATACCTTATGATTCAGAAGTAATAAAAGCAATCAATAAAGGCCAGAGTGTCGTAGACGTTGACACTGCGGCAGCGTATGCCATAAAGAAGGTTTTTGATAAGGCAATTACAATACTATTTAATGAGAGTTTAGTCTTGTGATGAAAGTTCTGAATTAATTAATAAAATGGAGGACGAACTATAGAAATTGCATTGTAATTTTTTATCTACTGGAACCCCGTTACGGAAGTTTACAATTTACCATTAAAAATGGAAATATATCCCTCATCGAATCACAATGCGCTTCCAACAGGAATAATATGGAATGCGAGGAAGAGCGTGGGGGGATTGATGTTGAAAGCAGAAGAACGGGCCAGCTACATTGAGCGACTTGAAGAATTGAGAAAATCTAAAGTTCTAATCTATTTTTCTTATACACCATTAGATGACTCTATTTTAGTCCCCCTTTATAAACAGTTAAAGGAAATCGGGCATACCCAAAAAATCGATTTAGTTCTACACAGTTATGGAGGAGCCGTAGATACACCTTATAAAGTAGTAATGCTAATTCGAGAATTCTGTGAAGAATTTGCAGTAATCGTTCCGTTTGTGGCAAAATCGGCGGCATCCATGCTTGTTCTAGGGGCGGATGAAGTCGTTATGGGTCCGATTTCCGAGCTGGGTCCTATCGATCCGTTGGTTAAGCATCCAACCTATAAAGACGTTTTAGTACCGGTTCAAGCAGTTTGGCATTGCTTGGATTTCTTTCAAAGGTCGATTGTTAATAGTAATAACCCGGAAGTTTCATCGATGATTGCTGCCCAAATGCTTAGTAAACTTGATCCATGGCTCATTGGAGACTATGAAAAAACCATTAAGGCTTCCAGACAGTATGCAGAAACCCTATTATCGTTATATATGCTTAAAGATAATCCGGAAAAGATTCAGATTGTCACACACGCTTTGACAGAAGGATACTATTCTCATGGATATCCAATCGGACGACGAGAAGCCAAAGAATTAGGAATAAAAGTAACCGAAGCTCATGGAGAGATGTGGGACGTTATTTGGAATCTCTATCTGGGGTATGAAAAACTTTTTAAGGAAAAGGACAACGAAGAACAACAAAAAGACTGACAGAGTTCGGTCTTTTTTCATTTAACTGGGTTAATGAGTTTTCCATTGAAAACATATTGCGCTATTTGGTTTAATAGGGTAGGATAATCATATTGCTTGGTTTTGCAATTGAATAGTTTTAAGTATATGATTAGAACGAGTAGATAGTTTTGGAGGTGCTTATTATGCTTACAACATTTGGCTTTGTCACTCCTATGACCGCGGGGATTATCCTTGTAATAGCTTTAGTGATTTTTGGCCCCGGTAAATTACCTGACTTAGGAAAAGCACTCGGCAAAGGGATCAAAGAATTTAAATCTGCGACTGAAGATGACAAACCGGAAGAAGTCAAAACTGTAAAAGTTGACAAAGAGTAATAAGGTGTTTAAAAGACGGAGCTGAGCTCCGTCTTTTTGTTTGTACTACTCAGAAAGTATAAGTTTTCTTTAAAAACTATCCTTAAAGCTGTAAGGAGTTAAATCTATCTTTGGTTTTCTGCACTTCTTGGGCAGGAGCATCACTCGTCGGGTACCAGCCCTTTTGATTCATGACAGTATAGAGATTTTCATGAATACTATGTTCTTCCGTCAGGATAGTCTTTAAGTTTTGCCTTAAATTAGCGCAGGTCGATTCAGTGATAAAGGTATTTATGGTGTTTGTATGATGCTTCTCTGAAGTTAAGAGATCCGTGATGATATCCTGTTCAGTCATGGTGTTTGGCATGTTCAATGTTATCACCCTTTCTTTAATTATTGATGGGAATTTAAATAGTTGAGTAAGGTATCATAATGTTTACGGTGTTGTTGGGCAAAGGAATTGAGTTGGGCACTGATTGCTTGGTCTTGGACCGATTGAGCTGCTTGTGTAAACTTGTGAACCAGCAGAGCCTCAGATCCCAGCTGATCATTCAAAATGGCTAAATTTTTTGAGGTTAATTCTGGATTGGCAGTATTCATGTACATTCTCCTCTCGAAAATTTTGTCCTTACATAGGATGTCACATTGTACAAAAACCTATGTAACTTTATCTTTATTAAGTTTTTATGAGCCGTAATGGAAGCTTAATAGCTCTGGCTTAGGGCTTTAACTTGCCTGTTTTGGTAATAATAGTTAAGGTGATTACAATATCGTTATTTCTCTCTAGCTACAAAATACTTCCTAGAGTCATATAATAGTCTTTATACTAAGGAGAATAAGTACATGAATAGATCAAGTTTGAGAACCTATAACAGCATAAAGCTGATATATTTATTTGTGGCAAAAGTCTTTCCGATTGTGAAAAGAGAACTAAACGAATGGAGACAAAAGGCCAGAGAAGCGCCTGATGCACGCTTGTGTCAACAAGCCTTAGAGAGTATTCGCTGGAAAGCCTTTCACTGTCAAGGGGGGAGTATTTATGCCCTTTATCCAGGTGTTCCAAGAGTAGCAACGATCCGGTTTATAGTTGCTTATCAGACTATGAGCGATTATCTGGATAATTTAGTGGACAGTCTTGAAGTTCAGGATGAAAAAGCCTTTGCACAGTTACATTTAGCAATGCAAGAAGCTCTAAATCCAGAAGCGGATCTGTCAGATTATTATTTGTATTATCCATATCGTGAGGACGGCGGGTATTTAAAAAATTTAGTTCAAACCTGCCAAGAAAGTCTCCGAAATTTACCGTCTTATCAAACAGTCCAAGGAGAAGCCATTAAGTTGGCGGAGCTGTATTCCTCCTTACAAACCTATAAACATTTGGCCGTCAGTGAACGAGAAGGGAAAATGGTAGATTGGATTACCCCGCATTTAGCCGCGGATTCCGAGATAACAATTTGGGAGTTTGCAGCTGCCTCAGGATCGACCTTGGGGATCTTTTGTCTGTTTTCCGTGGCCCATGATCCTAAATTGTCGCTGAAACAGGTTGAAACCATAAGCCAGACATATTTTCCTTGGATCTGTGGTCTCCATATTTTATTAGACTATTTTATCGATCTCCGTGAAGACCGGGAGACTAATCAGCTGAATTTTGTAGCCTATTATGAAAACCCAGAAATAGTTTTTGAACGTTTACAATTGTTTGTAGATAACTCCTTAAAGCAAGCAGAACATTTGGAATACGCTAAGTTTCATCAAGTTGTCGTTCAGGGACTTTTAGCAATGTATCTCTCCGATGAAAAGAGTATGGATGGTGAGATTCAGTCGATTGTGAAGAGGGTTATCGAGAAGTGCGGCATAGGAGTAAAGCTTCTCTATTGGGTCTGTCGTCACTTGCGAAAACGAAAAATTATTTGAAGACGAAAGTTGAAAAGCTTTTAAATATTAGAAGGGATCACTTAGATTTGACTAAGTGATCCCTTCTACCTCATTTAGGGGTTAGGCTTTACGATGCAAAATGGTATCTGCCAAATCTAGGAGAGTGGTTTTATAGGTGCTGGCCGGAATATTGTCAAGACACGCTTTTGCCTTATTGATACATTGGGTGGCAGTCTGGTAAGCCTCTTCAATACACCCGGTGCTAAGGAGAGCCTCTCTAATGCTCAGTGCTCCCAGTGGGGTAATACTACGAACGTTGATAATTTCCCGTAACCAATTTCCATAGATCGGCTTATCCAAGAGATAAAGGATGGGAAGAGTGATATTACCGTTAACCAGATCAGCTCCAATAGGTTTTCCCAGAGAATCAGCATCCCCTTCAATGTCTAAGATGTCATCGGTAATTTGGTAAGCATATCCCAGATTCATTCCATATTCCTGCATCAGTGATAATTCTGCTGCAGACGCGCCTGCTAAAACCGCACCGGATTGACAGCAGGCGGCAAGAAGAATACCGGTTTTATTAGCAATTCGCTTATAATATTCCTCAAAACTAACTTGACTGGAGAATTGTTCGTCTGCTTGATGAACTTCCCCATGGCACATTGCCTGGATGGCCTTAACTAGGAAGTTCATACTGGTCAATAATTCGGATCGTGAAAGGATATTGAAGGCTTCGGCAAACAGGTAATCCCCAGTTAATATAGCTGCATGGTTACCATATTCAGAGACAATGGTTGGTTTACCACGCCTTGTTTCCGATTCATCAATGACATCATCATGAATTAAGGAAGCCATGTGAATAAGTTCCGACGCAACTGCTGCATCAATCATTAATGGATTTAAGGGAGCAAAGCACATACCGCTATAGAGAGTGAGAAGAGGTCGAATTCTTTTACCTCCGGATTCCAGCAAACTGATACAGGTTTGGCGAATGAGACCATCGGCTTGCTGAAGTACAGTCTGTAGTTGATCTTCGACGAAGAGTAGTTCCGTAAATTTGAGCTTTGGAAAAGATGTTTCGGTATTGACATAACTTTGTTGTATACTCATTGCATTTGCCTCTGTTCTCAAGTTTTAAATGTTAAGCTTTTATATTATGTCAAAAAGGCAATGATTGGATACTCATAAGTGTGTAAAAAATTAAGATTGAGATTCGCTTAGATTCATTGGGAGAATGACTAATATTAAATTCTATGGGGATTCTAAAAAGGATTAGAAAAACAGAAACATTGAGGAGGCAAATCAATGACTATTGAAAATGATAAAGAACATGCTTCACAATTAAATCGTCAGACTTGGGAACCGGCTGGCGTAGTGAGTGTAGTGGAAGATGATAAAACACCTAAGTACGGTAAGGATAGCTTTAAGAATGCTAAAGGAGGAATGCTGACATTAGAAGTTAAAGAGGCCTTTCATAATAAAGGGCTTATGCAAGGACAAAAGAACTCAAATCCTGAGATAAATTAAAGCAAACCATTTAGCAATGATAAACTCCGACTTGTGTTTATCAGATAAATCCAAGTCGGAGTTTAATATCGGATCACTTAATAAGAAGCATAATCGAAGACTGATTCTGGGGTGAATTCATCATAAAAACAATCTGGAACGAGCTGATCAAGCCGACCATTATTGCCTACACTATTGCCTGTGCAATCCCTGCTAGTATTGCGGGAGTATATTATCTATATAGCATCTTTTTTTAATCAAACTTGAGACACCCATTTCTTATCAGGAGATGGGCCGTATTCTGCTTCGCTGAATAGTTCCCCTCTGAAGTCTCGATGTTCAGCTTTAGCTGAAGGTTGTGATTACCTTAGGTGGTCTTGGGCGAGGATTTATCGCGATAAGTCCTAAGCTTAAATATGGTAGTTAGTAATAAAATTGAAGACAGGCATAGGGCTCCGGTAAGAAAAAACGCTGTTTGAGCTCCCAATCTATCCGCAATGTAACCTGCGAACATATTCCCAAGGGGGGTTGCCCCGGCAAAGACAAGTGAGTAAACGCTCATTACTCTTCCTCGATACTCATCTTTAGCATGGATTTGGAGAGTGGAATTTGCTGTTGTACTAAACCAAATATTAAAGATTCCTGTGACGATTAATAGGAATCCAGAGTAATAGTACACTTTGGTAAGGCTGATAATCATCAAACAAATTGAAATTGCCACACTGCTACCTACTAAAACATTAGCTTTAGGCCCAGATTTACTGTTTAAGGATACCATTAAGGCACCAATAAAAGAGCCTATTCCTAGAGATGACATTAAGATTCCATAGACATACTCTTCTTGGTGAAGAACGTTTTTAGTGAATACTGGGATTAAGACATTAAAGTTAAAAACAAACAGTCCAATTATTAAAACCATCAATGTAGTTTTAACAAGTAATGGTTCATGGATGATGTACTTTAGCCCATCTTTGATTTCTCTCAGGACATTAGTAGCAACTTGCTTTCGTACGTAGGGGTTAACCTTGATTTTAAGCAGGCTGAGGAGTACTGCCATAAAGCTTAATCCATTTAGGAAAAAGCACCATTCCGCTCCTAATGAAGCCATAATCAAAGCTCCTATGGATGGGCCCAGAATTCTAGCTAGATTAAAGGTGGCAGAGTTCAAAGCAATGGCGTTCATTAAATCTTGCTTGCCCGCTATTTCAATGGTAAAGGATTGTCTGGTAGGTAAATCAACCGTATTTAAGAAGCCAAGCAGGAGAGCTAAAATGAGAATATATTCATAACGAACCGTATCCGTATAAACAAGGATAAATAATGTGAAGGCCAAGATCATTGAAGTGAATTGTGTTATTAAAAGTATGGTTCTTTTGGGATACTTGTCGATAACAACCCCAGCAAACAAGGAAAATAAAGTAATCGGCAGAAACTGAACCGCTCCTAATAAGCCTACCAATAAAGGGGAATCAGTCAGTGAAAAGACAAGCCAAGTTTGTCCGATACTCTGCATCCATGTTCCAATTAAAGAAACCCATTGTCCCAACCAAAAAATTCGAAAATTATAGTGGCTCAGGGCGGGAAGTTTGTTGGTCAATCTGTCTTTTAGATGGCTTTTAATATCCATACGCATACACCTTCATGGCACTTGAGCTTGGGATAAGTAACGAAAATATTATATCATAGTCAATCGCTGTGTCTAAAAGATTTAGGAGAATTATCTCTGCAGAGGAGATTATTCGAGCGGATTGGGCATGAAAATCCTTTAAGGGAAATTGCTTTCCTGATACAATAGTAAAGAGAATTAAGAAATGTAAGGATATGATATGATGAACGTGATGATTTTAACAAGCAGCCCGAATATGGATGGGCTTACTGCAGCCTGCGGAAATGCTGCCAAATCAGGAGCAGAGGAGACAGGCGCAAAGGTAATCATGGTTAACTTGAATCAACAAAAAATTGGGAGCTGCCATGCTTGTGGTAATGGCTGGGGAACCTGTCGTAATGAGCATCAGTGTCAAGTAGTTGATGACTTTCAGAATTTACATGCTTCAATGAAGGACATGGATGCCTTTGTCCTAGTTTCCCCTGTATACTGGGGTGAAATGAGTGAGTCCGCTAAATCCTTTACTGATCGCTTAAGACGATGTGAGGGTATAAAAAAGGAAAAGACCTGCTTAGAGGAGAAACCGGTAATATCAGTAGCAGCAGCCGGGGGGAGCGGCAATGGAATAACAACCTGCCTAACCTCAATGGAAAGACTTTTTACTCATGTAAAAGCCGAGAAGTTTGACTTTATAGGAGTTACTCAGAAGAATAAAAAGTACAAGATAGATACTATTCGTGAAGCCACAAAGGAAATGGCTTTAAAGCTCCAGGCTAAATAAGCTATAGTATCGCTAAACAAACAAGCCATCACGAATAGTGATGGCTTGTAACTGTGTAATAGACTATTGCTTAGCAGCTTCCTGCCTCTTATAGTATTCGGAGACTGCGGTAGACTGCATTTCTTCCCAAGTTTTAAAATTGGAGTTTTTAGCAATAAATTTATCAAATTCTGCGTTGAGAAGAGCTAAGAATTCCTCAAATCTACTTACATTATACTTTCCTACGATAAGCAGTTCGCCAAAATTAGCAAACTTAGTATATTTGCTCATAAAATCCGGAGTAAAGAGATCTGTGAAACTAACTAGGCCAAGTGATTGATTAGGCTTATCAGCATTTTTTTCTAAACTATCCGTTAAACGTTCTAAATCAGATTTATTATCATCGCTCATGAATATTCCGCCACCTTCTTATGTTGTTTAGAATTGATTAACTTCCGAACAGCTAAATTAGATTATATTATAAATGCAGAGAGAGTAAAAGTATTTTGGTTATTCAGAGTCGTTCTTGAATGGGTGTTCTTCGATGTTCCAAAATGAGCCACCTGGTTTAAAAGCATCTGTACTGAGTATCTCCATTTCTCCTTCACGAAGAGCGGTATCAAAGAATTGTTCGATGGTAATACCCAGCTTGGTGCATACGTAGTTAAGTCGTTTGCGCTCTTCATCGGATACGGGAATCACTAGATACTGGGTCTTCATAATTATCACCTCTAATTTAGTGATTCGCTAGAAAGATTAAAAAACCTGCTTAGGGGATAGAAAAACTGAAAATCCCTTTATTGAGGGTGATTTTCCATATAATCTCGGAGCCAAAGTGTATGGAATTCCTCATCCAGAAGATAATCCATAAGAGTATTGCGAAGTTCAGAATAATGTTTGTCCTTACTCTCATCAATAAAAGTCCGATAAGCTTCCATAGCTTTATTTTCCAGAGCAATCCCAAGTTTGCAGGTGTTGTCAGAACCGGTTAGACTAACCATATCCCCAAGAAAGCCGCCGGCCAGTTCAAAGGCTGAGCCGATAATCGTAGGAACTTCAATATCAGCCTTGGTTAAGACTTGGGCAAAGAAATCTGCGTGTCCACTTTCGATTTCCACCATTTTTTTGAATGCTTTTTTGTAATATTCATTGGTAGATGATGAGACTTGTGATTCATAAAAAGCAACTTGAAAGGTTTCTAGGGTATAGAATTCTTTTAAACGGAAAATCAACTTATCGTCCATTATGATACCTCACTATTTCGTAATCTTAATGTTTACTTATAATTTATCAAAATTGGATTTTATATCCTTGGTAAAAAATGCTTGGAAAAGTTAGGCGGTTTCTGTTAATATAACCTAAGAGTCATAATTGTTCAATGTATACAATGTTCAAAGTCCGCGTCGTGAATATTCATGCGCTTAGTTACTCCTTCAGAATGTCGATGGTAAAACCTAAGAACTCAATAAATTGTGTATTAAGTGTCTTCAATCAATGGGTATACATAATAGATAAATCTAGGGGGTTAAATAAGAGATGGGTACTAATTCCAATATCGATCACTTGTTCACAGTAAAGGCTCCTGTTGGCAGGAATATTCCGGTGAGTAAGCTGGTGGAAATAGCTTTAGCTCGCCAAGAGGGAGTGTTGACTAACAACGGGGCTCTTTGTTGTTCTACGGGAAACTACACTGGCCGCTCGCCCAAAGACCGCTTTATTGTTGATGAACCTTCCATCAAAGGGCAAATTGCTTGGGGAAAGGTTAATAAACCTATTAGTCCTGAAACATTTGATAAATTATATCGTCGGGCGTTAGATTATCTAGAGACTAAAGACTATTTTGTGTTTGACGGTTTTGCAGGGGCAGACGACAAATATAGCCTGCCAATTCGGGTAATTAATGAATATGCCTGGCACAATATTTTTGTTCAACAGTTATTTATTAGACCAACGGAAAAACAACTGGAGAACCACCAACCTGAGTTTACTCTGATCTGCACCCCTGGGCTGACTGCAGATCCTCAAACAGATGGAACCAACTCCGAAGCCTATGTCATTTTGTCCCTTGAGAAAAAAGTAATTATTATAGGCGGCACTGAATACGCTGGCGAAATGAAAAAGTCGATTTTCAGTGCCCTGAATTATTTAATGCCATTTCGCGAAGTGTTGCCCATGCATTGCTCGGCCAATGTGGGGGCCAATCAAGATGTGGCTCTTTTCTTTGGCTTATCCGGTACAGGAAAAACTACCTTGTCAGCTGATCCCGAACGCAGACTGATAGGGGACGATGAGCACGGCTGGTCGGAAAGCGGTATATTTAACTTTGAAGGTGGATGCTATGCCAAGTGCATAGATCTATCCCAAGAAAAGGAACCCCAGATTTGGAATGCTATCCGCTTCGGAACAGTTATTGAAAATGTGGTTTTAAATCCCGATTCACGGCTTCCTGATTACAAAGACAGCTCCCTTACAGAAAATACCCGGGCAGGTTATCCGGTAACTTATATTGATAATGCTTTAATTCCGAGCCAAGCAGGGCATCCCCGGGTGGTTGTTTTTTTGACAGCTGATGCCTTCGGAGTATTACCCCCCATCTCCAAACTTACCAAAGAGCAGGCTATGTATCATTTTCTGTCAGGTTACACATCTAAGCTGGCTGGGACAGAGAGGGGTATCACAGAGCCTCAGGTTACATTCTCTACATGTTTTGGGGAACCTTTTTTACCCTTGAGTCCGGCAGTTTATGCGGAGATGCTGGGAAAACGGATTGATGAACATAATTCGACGGTTTACTTAGTGAATACCGGTTGGTCTGGCGGTCCCTATGGGGTTGGGAAACGCTTGAATCTTACATATACCAGAGCTATGATAACTGCCGCTTTAAATGGAGAATTAGAAAAAGCTGCTTATCAGCCTGATCCGGTCTTTGGTCTTATGATCCCAGAAGCAGTGAATGGAGTGCCTGTGGAGGTTTTAACCCCACGGAATACCTGGGCAGACACTGAGGCTTATGATAAAACAGCAAATACTTTAGCAGAGAGCTTTCGGCAAAATTTTAAAAGGTTTGAGGATGTTTCAGCTGACATTCGATCTGCCGGGCCAAAGAATTAATAAATATGTGAATATTTCTCAGCAACTAAAAATTTCGATAGTAACGGACAGCTGGAATCTGTAAGCATTATTTAGGAATAGAGTAAGAAAAAGCGCCTCTCCCCTTAATGGAGAGGCGCTTTTTCTTATGGATCACTCGTTACCTATGATGTTGGTGATTTGTGCTAATGTCATGAAATCTTGTGGCAATAGATATTAATCTGGGAAATCCATCCTGGCGGGGACGATTCTGTCGGGCTCTGGAGGGAGCGCTTTTTAGCTGTGTTAACCCGTGCGAAGACGGTGCTGTAAGAAGGTTTAACCCGTGCGAAGACAGTGTCTTCGTCGATCTGCACGCGTTTGCGAGTTCCGCCGCTGGCTCGCTGGACGGTTCGCGAGCGCGTCCGAACCTCCGGGCATTTCTGGCCGCATGCTATGCCGTCCGTGGCGCATGCGGCACTAGGAACATCGTGTTCCGTCGAATGTGAACCTGCGGCGCGCTACGGGGACGCGAACCGTCGGCCCTCGCCTTAGCGCGGCTTCACTGACGCAGCCGCTTAGCAGACAAGCGCTCCTTCAAGCAGTTTGCAAATATTAGCAGTACTTAGGAGGACTTTAGTAAGGCTTCGTGGAATATTTAGCGTGCTCGGAAGATAGTCCTTTAGTTTTTCATCCTCTGCCGGTGCCGCCTGACCCAAGCGACCCTATTCTCATCCCCAGATAGTGCTGCATAGCGTCATGATCACTAAAAGAATTAATCACAGATTCTACACAAATAGGTCACGAAAAAGCAACATCTATTAATTATATTTAATGAAGATCCTCAACGACATTCGAAAGGAGATGGCTAAGCATGAAGTTGATTCTTACTTTACTGTTAATTGGTATGATCCCCACCCTGCTAAGAATGTTGCCGACTAATGAATACTCTGAGTAATTTAGTTAGAGACAGATAATGAATCATTTCCCGTGTATAGCGGTAAAGATAGAAGTCCTCTTGAACATAAAAGTTAAGATTAATAAAGAAAGGAATCCCTAACTAAGACAGGGATTCCTTTCTTATTTTAGGCGGATTCCTCGCCTCCATTCCACTTATCTTTCCAACCGTCCCACTTGGGGGCATTTGCCAGCTGCTTTTTCATGGATTTGCATTGTATAGTCCAGTGGCCAATGCTAAGGGTTGGAGTTTGGAGAGATAAATGTGTTAGCATAATTCCTAAATGTCTCCTAAAGGCCTTGGTGCCTCTATCGTCAACAGAATCAAACTCCTGAATAATTCCTAAGACTTCACTAATACTTGAACAAATAGAACCGTTAGCTTTGTTTTTATGAGATACAAAATATCCGATAACATCCTCATCGGTCTTTTCTGGCTCCACCTTATTTTCGCTGGACTCCTCTTCGTTGAATTGAAGTCCGTCAATTGTCTCAATGGCGTCTCTCAGTTCTTCGGCTCTTTGTATTACCTCAAAAAGATCTTTTCCTTGGGTTATGCACCCTTTTACTTCAAGTATTTCTGCTATCCATAGTCCTTCTTCATTAAGTGGGCTTGCAATTAAAGTGCAATTCTTCATAAAGGAAACCTCCAAATTCAGAAATTTATGTTATACCATTCAAGGTGGCATGTGGAAAAACCTTCCATATAATAAATTGCGTTCGTCTTATTGCGAGCTATTAATCGTCGTAATTACTGAGTTTTTAGCATTAAGACCTTTTTCTTTGGAATTAGAAGAATATTGCACTACTCCCTTGGGGGTAGGAAGTCAGTGATCATTCAAATAAGCGTGCGTATACTGCACGCTTATTTGCGTTATAATAACTTCGGCACTGAGGATAGATATAAAATCTAAATTAAAAGAGGTGCATCGTATGTTTGAATTAATCAAGGGACGGTTATGGCAAGTGTTGGGTCTCCTAATGCTAATATTTGTAGCTGTAGCTATCCCGGCAACTCCGGTTCAAGCTCAAGAAAATTGTCTTCAATGCCATGGGGATCAAAAAACTAAGATTGAAAGATCGGAACACAGCTTTTTAAGTTGTACCAGCTGTCACACAGGAATTACTGGGTATCCCCACTCTCAAGGAGCCGCATTAAATAAAAAAGAAAGTGTAGCCACCTGCACAAGCTGTCATAAAGGTCAGGTAACGGATAGTTATGCCAGAAGTTTTCATGGTAAAGCTGTTCATCTGGGAAGTGAAAAGTCTGCCAGTTGTGCCGATTGCCATGGCTTCCACGATATTCTCGGTCCAAATAGTTCAGGCTCTAAAGTAGCTAAACAAAACATTCCAGATACTTGTGCCAGTTGTCATGGGAAGGCATCACCTGGATTTGCAGAAGGAGAGGATCACTACGAGCTTAAGCCTGGCGGACCAGGAGCTCCAATGTACTATACAGGTAAGTTTTTTATCTGGCTTACCCTGATCATTATTACAGCCTTAGTTATCCATATTGAACTTCAGCTATTTCATAACCTGCGTACAATTCTTCGGGAACGGAAAGAGGTGGCGAATCGTGGACAATAAGGATGTGTTTCAACGTTTTGATCTTCACCAACGTATCCAGCATATCGGAATGTTTAGTAGTTTTTTTGTGTTAACAATTACCGGATTACCCATTAAGTTTGAGCAAAATAGTGTCTCTGTTTGGATTGTAGCGTTGTTTGGCGGCTTCGATAATCTCTTTACCGTACATCTTGCAGGTGGAGCAGTTATGCTGTTAGCTTTTATCTATCATTTAATCTACTTAGTCCTATATCCCTTGTTGACTAAAAAGACATCCTGGGCAATATTGCCGAAGGGTAAAGACTTTGTTGACGTGGTTCAAGATGTCCAGTATTTAACAGGTCTGAGAAAAGATCCGCCTAAATTCGATCGCTACACGTATAAAGAAAAATTTGACTACTGGGCCGTCTTCTGGGGTATGGCGATTATGGGCGGATCAGGATTAATGATGTGGTTTCCGGAGATATTTACCCAGTACATACCCAGGTGGGTAATAGATTCAGCTAGGTATGCACATACAGACGAAGCAATTCTGGCCATCAGCGCTATATTTATATGGCACTTTTTCAACTCTCACTTTAGCCCCAGGTTCTTTCCGATGAACCATGTTTGGTACAAAGGGACCATGTCTAGAGAAGAAATGGAAGAAGACCACCCGTTGGAATTAGAAAGACTTGAATCAGGGAAATAGCCGAAGACACAAAGGGGAAAGGAAGATAAAACATGTCACAGTACTATAAATACAGAAAGAGTCTCCCCCTGACCATATTCCAGATGATACTTTATGTAATCATACTAGTGTATATTCTTATCTGGGGTTTCAATTATATTTAGAAATAACTCAACCCAAACTAATTAGTTTGCTAAATATTAAGAGGAGAGCTGATATTCAGCTCTCCTGTTTATTCTAAAACGAATGGTTCTTCTCGCAAGTTGTTGGCTTTATTCCTTTAAGAAGAACAATTCATTGTAAACATATTATCTCCAAGTAAGAGGTCTTTACACTGGGAGGTTTTGTATATAATGAATCAAGGCTGTACTCCTGCCCTAAAGATAAAACCGTCCTTTCGGACGGCTTTTTTACCTTAATAATCGTTATCGCCCCAGACTTTACCTAACCAGACTGCAGCGCCGATGCCGACGGCATGGATGATCAGCGAGCGAGTACTAAATAAACTACTTCTTCGTCTAATTCCCATCATAAGAAAAAACCTCCTTTCAAATTTTAAGCTTTTTTAGCTTTTCATTTTTTAAGCATTAAGATACTAAATTATATTTGTAAATTATAGGATGCTGGGTTGGGTTATGAGGCGGCATTTTCATCATTCCCTAAAAAATTGGGGGTATTCAACAATCAATAGAAAACTAATATCAACAACTAATCTCAGGGTTGTTGGGAGATTATCCTTTATAAGTATCCTTGGGAGCAGTAAAATGGCCTAGGTAAACTATACCTAGGCCATAACTTTGAGAACTGCTTTTATCAGTGGCAGGGGTGGGGAGGCTTGGGCGGAACCGGTGGGTGAGGTGGTCTGCGAAGTAGTGCCAATAGCTCCCAAATGATTACCAACAATAAGATTATGATTATTATTAATGCAGTAAGAATCATATGCGTCACTCCCTATTATAAGATTGTAAAGACTGTGAGGATCTTAGTCCATTCTATTCAACATGTCTATTGGATGTTCTTGGAATTTATTCTATTTTGAGGAGTGTTCATCAACCTGTAAAAAATGCAGAAATAAGGTATTGTATGGTCTTTAAGAAGGGAGAATAAATAAAGATCTTAAAAAAAGTTGAGTTCAAGGCCTCAAAGCAAGTATAATATAATTTTTGGAGCAGCTTATCTTAAATTCAGGGGGAAAGTGCATGAAAAATCTAATCAACAAATGGAATCAATTGAGTCTGGTAAAACAAATAATCATTGGTCTGATCATCGGCATAATCTTAGCTACAACAATTCCGGAACTGGCAAAACCAATCACAATTTTCGGCACATTATTTGTTGGAGCGTTAAAAGGGATAGCACCGATATTGGTTTTCTTCCTAGTCATGTCAGCCATCTCTCAACATAAGACTGGACATAAAACTAATATGAAATCAATTATCATCCTATATCTTCTAGGGACTTTCATAGCTGCGTTTGTTGCGGTTATTCTGAGCTTTATGTTCCCAGTAACCTTAACTCTCACAACAGGAGCTCAAGATATCAAACCCCCCGGAGGGGTCGTGGAGGTTCTGAAATCATTACTCTTAAATGTTGTCGATAACCCGATAAAAGCATTGTACAATGCCAATTATATTGGAATATTAGCTTGGGCTTTAGTTCTTGGCTATGCCTTAAAAAAAGCCTCGGATTCGACCAAAACGATGATGGCCAATTTTTCCGAGGCCTTAACTGAAATGGTAAGATGGGTCATTAAATTCGCCCCCTTAGGTATCATGGGGCTTGTGTTTGATTCCATTGCCACCAGTGGCCTAAAGGTCTTACTCGGCTATGCCCAATTATTGGCCCTGCTCCTGGGCTGCATGGTGATTATCGCCCTTGTCGTTAATCCAATTATTGTTTATCTAAATATCCGCCAAAACCCATATCCCTTAGTACTGAAGTGTTTAAAGGAAAGTGGCATTACAGCATTCTTTACACGCAGCTCAGCAGCAAATATTCCGGTTAATATGAGCTTGTGCGAAAATCTAGGTTTAGATAGAGATACTTATTCGGTGTCGATTCCCTTGGGTGCCACAATTAATATGGCTGGTGCAGCAATAACCATTACTGTTATGACCCTTGCAGCAGTTAACACCCTGAACATCCAAGTTGATATGGCTACGGCATTAATTCTTAGTGTATTAGCAGCGATTAGCGCTTGTGGCGCATCCGGAGTCGCCGGTGGTTCTCTTTTGCTGATTCCTCTGGCCGCCAGTCTATTCGGAATCTCAAATGAGATTGCAATGCAGATTGTAGGGGTAGGTTTTATCGTAGGTGTTTTGCAGGACTCTTTTGAAACGGCACTTAATTCGTCTTCAGACGTGATCTTCACAGCAACATCAGAATTTGCCAAAATGCGTAAAGAAGGAAAAGAAATCATGATTAAGTAATGACTCCCGAAGCTCTCATCTAAGGATGGGAGCTTTTTAGTTGAGTTTAGACAAATTTCCCCTTACTTCGCAATAAAGTTATGAGATGATTGTGCCTGACAGAAAAACTGAACGGAAAAGATAGAAGATGGTGTATTCAGGCACAAGAAAGAGAGTAAGGGTCATGAGAAAGTTAACTATCTATTTAATATCGGGAACAATGCTGCTCTCTTTGCTGAATTTTGGTGATCCGGTAACAGTACAGGCGGCAGAGAGAAGGTTGACTGAGACAGTTGCTAAGGTTGATACCGTGACAGGTATTCAAAAGATAGAAACTGGTACAGTTAATGCTGTGATTTTAGGAGACTCAATCGCCGTTAGTCAGGGGGCCACGAATCCCTTAAGAACCGGGTGGACTAGAGAGCTGAAAAGAGCTTTAGCCGAGAAGTATTCCCATAGAATATCCTGGGACAACAAAGCTTCCTCAGGAACTCTTGTAGACTATTGTTTAACAAGAGCAACTGAGATAGAAAGTGATACAGATGTTGTCTTCATTTGTGTGGGAAGAAACGATAGGAATGAATACACGCCCTATCAGTTTAGTAAAAAGTATGAACTGTTAATTCGGGTGATTAAACGTAAAGCCCCCAAAGCGGATATTTTTTGCATTGTAGAGCCTCCCATGGTTTCTGATGACGAATCTTTGTTTTTGGGTATTAGAGCGGCCATCAAAAAGGTATCAGCTAAGGCTGGAGTACATTTATTAGACGTTTGGAGTACATTTCCTACAGATCAAGAGGATTTAGATGGGTTGTTGTCAGATGGGCTTCATCCCAACGACAAAGGGTATAAGCTAATGTCAAACTACATGTATAACCGATTGGTTTGGGTGATAAAAACAGCTAAGTAAAACGATTAATGGGGAATATTTAAGGCCTAGGCTGAATGCCTAGGCCAAATGTTTATAATTGTTCATGGACAGAGGTGCCACGAGTTCGCCGTGTTATTATTACTGCCTTATTGTTAGCAACAGCAATTAGCATTTGCCCAATTGCTATACCTAACCCAGTAGGAACCGCGTTGCCTATTTGTCGGTAACAATCAGTAAGTCTGCCTTCTATTCTCCAATTGTCAGGGAACTGTTGAATACGAGCATATTCTTTTACAGATAGTGCTCTGTCTTGGGTAGGATGGCAAAGCATTGTAGCCTTTTGAACAGGACTTGTCACTAGAGTAGGTGAGGGTTGGTCATAATCTAAACGGCGATAAAAGCCTGCATTTCCACCTCCGCTCTTGAATGCACCACCCATTGCAGTGCGAACCACTTCAGGGGGTAAGTTCCTCCAATTGCCGCCCATGGGGATATCTCTCAAATAAGACAGTCGTTCTGGGGAAAATGTCGCAAATAACCCCGGATCAGCCTCTAAATCTTCAATGGCATCGCGCAGAGTTCTCCAGCGATAAGAGGAATTTTGATGGGTCTGAAAATGGGTGGGTATAGGTAAAAATATGTTTTCATTGTCACGGGAACCTAAGATTATAAGTCTTTCTCTAAATTGGGGAACCCCGTAGTGAGCTGCATCCAGAATACCATAAACGAGTTTATATCCTAATTTATTAAACTCTTGTTTTATGACCTCGAATACTGAACCGGCAATTTCATCGGGTTCTATGGGGCAATCTCTACGCTCACCAAGTGGTCGCTGATTTATGGCTGCTGACAACAAACCTTTCACATTTTCCATGACAAAAAAGCGAGGTCGCACAACACTTATCACGTGAATGAATTCCATAAATAAACTACCGCGTGGATCATTTGTGCCCAAACGTTTACCTGCTGTACTAAATGGTTGACAGGGAGGGCCGCCCACTACAGCAAAAGCTTCGCCGGTTTTAAGTCCGGATGGATCAAGCAAGAACCTACAGTTGGGGTCATTTGCCACCAATTGACGAATATCCCCATGTACAAACTGACGATTGTTTGCGGCCATGGTACGCGCACACCATTGGTCGATATCCTGCGCTATTTTAATATCCAATCCCGCTTGCTCTAAACCTAAATCTAAACCCATTGCGCCACTAAACAAAGAGATAACGGGATACATCCGGAAAACTCCTTCCTGAAAATAACATACTGCTTGTATTCTGCAAACTTAATGGTTATTCCTTTAATAATTCTCTTTAAGGCTAAACAACAGCAGCGCAGCTCTGACTGAAGTTTTTAGAAATTGTTCATAATGTAATGTCTAATCCTGTAAGGTAGTTATAGCTATTGGGTATTGTTAAAACTCCTAATGGATAAGAACTGAATCCTTGACAATATTTTGCAAGATTCATATAATAACGAGTAATGTAATTAAAGATTATTATGAAGATAAGATTCTAGACAATAATGATTAAGCATAAGAGGGTTTAATAGTGTGCGGGACGATAAAAAAGAGTGCAAAAATGAGTAGGGCGAGAAAAGGGAGAGAGATACTATGGCTGAAAAAGAAGTTATTTTAACATTAGAAGGCCTCAAGAAGTTAGAGGAAGAGTTAGAGCTAACTAAAACCGTAAAGAGGCGGGAAGTTGCCTCGCGCATTAAGCAGGCTATAGACTTTGGGGATATTAGTGAGAACTCCGAGTACGATGATGCGAAAAATGACCAAGCCTTTATTGAAGGGCGGATTATTACTCTTGAGAAAATGCTTAGGAATGCGCGGATTATTGATGAACTAGAGGGAACTGACACTGTGGCCGTTGGGGCAAAAGTCCGTCTTAAAGACTTGGAATTTGGAGATGAGGAAGAGTATTTTATTGTCGGCTCAGCAGAGGCTGATCCTGGCACGAATAAAATATCCAATGAATCTCCGGTGGGAAAAGCAGTCTTGGGTCAAACTAAAGGGTCTGTTGTGGAGGTAAATGTTCCGGCAGGTGTCATACGCTATCAAATTCTAGATATTAAATAAGCGTCCTAAGAAAGTCGAATCCTGGGATAGGTTGATTTTACCGCTCCCCCTAATTCAAAAGTGAGAGATTGCATGTGGAAATGCTCTAGCTAAATGCTAGGGCATTTTTTTTGCGGTTCTTTTGTTCATTCGACTGGATACTTCAATTTTTCCGAAAGTTTCATGAAAATAGCAGGAATATCAGGGACAACGTGGAAGTATCAAATTGATAAACAATTAGTAATCTCCCAGTTTTTGGGCTTTAGGAGGATCATGTTGAGCACTGATTTAGAAAAACAAAACATGAGAATTAGGTGTGACATTAGGATTATTAACCATAAAAGGATGAAATGCCTATCAATCATGTTTTTGATCTTAATCTCCATTATATTATTGATCGATAATAATAACAGAGTCACAGGCTTATGGCATACTAATAATGCCTATAAATTATTATGCTATATTCATATATCCTATTTTTGCATAGCGGTCTATGGTATCTTGATCACTTATTTAGATAAAGAATCTCAAAAAGAAATCTATTTGCAGGTTAATCTATTTCTGGGTCTAAACATGAGTTCCTTACTATCGGGCTGGGTATCTCCCTACCTTAATGGTCAAATTTCAGTATATATTATTTGTTGTCTTTGTATCTCGATTTTGTTTCCGTTAAGACCTAAATACTCAATTCTTTTATTTATACAATCTTATTTACTCCTGATAGTTGGCTTATATATAAATCAGACAAACTTAGAAACTTTTCAAGCTAATATAATGAATGCTTCTTTAGTCTTCCCCATGGCACTTTTAATTTCAATCATCCTTTATAGATATACTGAAAGAGAATTATATAATAAATACAATTTGGAGTGGTTAGTGAAGGAACGAACAAGTGAATTGTTGAATGCAAATAAATTACTTAAATCTGAGATTTCTGAACGGGAACAGATGCAAACGGAAAAAATAGAGCAACTTACCAAATACTTAACCTTAGAGGCGGAACTTTCTCGCAGTAACCAATTTATTGCGGATATTATAAAGAATATGCCAGATGTTTTTTTTGCTATCGATAAGAACTGGCAAATAACCTATATCAATCGTGCTGGAGAAATTACTTTCGCCAAATCTCACGCTGAGTTAGCAGGGAAAATAATAACTGAATTAGCCTGGGTAACTGACACCGTCCTAAATCACTTCTACGAGGTACTGACTGAAAAGAAGTCGGTCTCCTTTGAATTCTTGTCTAAGGAGTTAGAGGATAAATGGCTGGAAGTTAGGGCGTACCCAATGGAAGGCGGCCTGACTTGTTATCTTAGAGATATTACAAGCCGAAAAATAACAGAATACGAATTAGCAAGACTTGATCGACTTTACCTTGTGGGGCAATTAGCCTCAGGACTTGCTCATGAAATTCGCAATCCACTTACAGTAGTACGTGGATATCTACAACTATTGGGCTCGAAATCAGTGTTTGGAGACCAAAAGTCAACCTTCGAGCTAATGATTTCCGAATTGGATCGGGCTAATGCCATCATCACCGAATTTCTTTCCCTCGCTCAGATCAAACAAGCAGACCTGAAAACCATAAATCTAAATGAAATCCTCAATAATTTATATCCGCTTTTAAGCGCCGATGCTATTAATCAAAATAAACAAATTCATCTCCTTCTTAGTGAGATTCCCGACCTACAGCTAAATTGTAAAGAAATCTCTCAAATGGTTCTGAATTTAGTCCGCAATGGTCTGGAATCTATGGATGAAGGCCGCTCAATTACGATAAGAAGTTTTAGAGAAGATAATATGGCCGCCCTCGAGATTATTGACCAGGGATGTGGTATACCACAAGAAAACCTTAACAAGCTGGGAACCCCTTTCTTTACGACTAAAAACTACGGCACGGGGCTTGGGTTAGCGACATCTTATAGAATTGCTGAATCTCACAATGCTAAGATTCGTGTCCTTTCTAATTCTACTGGGACAAGTTTCTGCATCCTGTTTCCGATACCAGAACAAGGACAGGACGCCAGTAAATCTGTAGCTGGACTCCATTCATTTTCCGCTTGACAAATTTAATCGATTAGGAAAGCTCTACCTTCTTAGCGCTTTATGGCATAAAGCGGCAAGAAGGTAGAGCTATTTTTGTATAATGCAATATATATTTTACAAAATGATATATATAGTGTATAATTTGCAATGTAAGGAGGGCGGGTTATTGAAGAATCTTAAAATGAAATCAGCAAGAGCTATTTTAGATATGTCTCAAGAGGAACTGGCAGAAGCAGTGGGGGTAACAAGACAAACTATCGGTATGATTGAAGCTGGGAAGTTTAATCCATCATTACAATTGTGCATAGCTATCTGCAAAACCTTAGGTAAAACATTAAACGATATTTTTTGGGAGGGATAAAGAGGATGAACGATGAAAGAATTGAGCAAGCAAAAAATAAAATCAGAAGTGAAATAGCTATGATAGTATTTATAGGCGTAGTTTTTTCGTTTTTAGTAAAAACTTTGATACTGAATATGAGTTTGGAGGAATGTATTACTGAATATGTAATTATGATATTTTTCCCGCTCTATCAGTTTATAAGAATGCATATCCTGAAGGTAAGTGTTTACAGTAAGAGTAAGCAACCCATAAGGAATTTAGGTATAACAATTTTAGTATTAGTGGTCATATCAGCGGTGGTCATTTTCAATTCGATACAGGAGTCCCCAGTATATGACTGGCAAAATTCAGTAGTGGGTATAAGTTCTTTTTTAGCACTATTTATCGTGATCTTTAGTGCTGCCAATAAGTATAATCGCTACAAAGGTCATAAGTACGAACAAGAATTTGATGATGATAAATAAGCTCAATTCAAAGTGGTTATTTGTATTAAAAGCGGTCTTTTTCCCTTGTAGAAGTGGAAGAGACCGCTTTGCTTTATGTTATGAAGTGAAATGTGGGTATGGCCGATCTCTTCTCTTAACTCAAAAAAGCAAATTAATGCATGATCGTGCAGAAATTGCTGTGTAAAACAGCAAAAAACGTGATATAATTAGCAACGAGGAGTTGTTAACTATGTTTGCTGAGGAACGTCAAGAGGTAATCCTTAGAAAACTTAAGTCTCTCGGTAGGGTATTTGCCAAAGAGCTGGCGCAAGAATTTGAAGTTTCCATTGATACCATTCGCAGAGACCTGACGACCATGGAACAAAAGGGTCTTATAAAAAGAACCCACGGAGGGGCGGTACCTTTATCAAAGGTCAGAAGATTTCCCATCGATGATCGCATTAGGTTTAGTGAGGGAACTGAGCATCAAAATGCAGTGGCTAAGCTGGCTACTTCATTTATCGAGCCGGGGGATACTATTTTTATCGGCGGGGCCAGTATCCACTATGTTTTGTTGAAATATCTACCGGTTGATTGGAATTATACTGTAATCACGAATTCACTGGTTATTGCTGATAAACTTCAACATCACCGCAATATTGAAACCTATATCGTCTGCGGAAAAGTTAAAAGTGAAGAAGGAATCGTCGATCCTTTAGCCACTGAATTCATGAGAAGCTTACGCTTAGATACGGCTTTCTTAACCGGTGGAGGAATCTCGGCAAAACATGGTCTGAGCAGCTCAACTCCCGAAGGAGCAATTTTTCAAAGAACCGTAGCAGAAGTTTCACGTCAAACTGTATGCCTGGCTAATTTTGACAAAGTGGGAACGGAATTTTTTGCCAAAACCATTGATTTGCAGGATCTAGACATACTCATTACTGATTGGGAAGCACCCGATGAGGAAATTGAGAAAATTGAAGGGTTAGGGGTTAAGGTCTTAATCGCCCAGGAAGATTTACTTTAGCCGAAGAATGCTGAATAGGAAAGAGATAGATGCTAACCAAACCAAGCTGGATTGAGATCTTGAGATAATATTATGGAGGGGTTTAATAGTGTACAAAAAAATACCTTTTTCACCACCGGACATAACTGAAGAAGAAATTTCCGCCGTTTCAGAAATTCTAAGATCCGGCTGGATCACAACAGGGCCAAACACAGCATTGTTTGAAAAAGAATTAGCAGATTATTGCGGTACCCAGTATGCAGTTGCGTTAAACAGTGCTACAGCAGGCATGGAGCTGATTTTGAAAGTGTTAGGTATAGGTGGGGATGATGAAGTGATAACAACTCCTTACACCTATGCTGCGACCGCCAATGTACTTGTTCATCGTGGAATTATGCCCACCTTTGTCGATGTTAAGAAAGGGAGCTTTCTGATTGATGAAGAGAAGATTTATAGCGCGATTACACCAAAGACAAAGGCGATAATGACCGTTGACATTGCCGGAGTGCCGGTTGACTATGATGCTATAAGGCAGATCCTCAAAACACTAGGTCGCGAAGATATAACTTTGATTTCCGATTCCGCTCATTCCTTCGGGGCTGCGTATAAGGGACAGAAAGTGGGAGGGCAGATGGATTTCCATGTGTTTTCTTTTCATGCTGTAAAGAACTTAACCACAGCAGAAGGAGGAGCTATTACTTATAATGACAACAGTTTTAAGGGCAAAGAAGACTTATATCGAGAATTCAAATATACATCCTTACATGGCCAAAATAAGGATGCTTTGTCAAAAACCCAGGCCGGTGCTTGGAAATATGATATCTTGACCGATGGATTCAAATGCAATATGACGGATATTATGGCAGCAATTGGGCGGGTTCAACTACGAAGGCATGAAGAAATGATCAGAAAAAGAGCCGAAATCCATGAAGTATATAGCGAAATACTTGGCGCAAAAGAATGGGCGATTCTGCCTCTTGATAAAAATCATGAAGTAGCAACAAACTATCATTTATATACCCTGAGGCTGAAGGATTTTAGTGAGGAACAAAGAGATCGAGTAATAAGGATGTTAGGTGAGAGAGATATTGCCACAAATGTACACTTTATGCCGCTGCCGATGTTCACCTTCTATAGGAACCTGGGTTATAGACTGGAAGATTATCCGAATGCCCATGCCCAGTATGCCAATGAAATCACACTTCCCCTTTATTCGAAGCTGACGGTTGATGAAGCGGAATATGTAGCTAAGGAACTTATCGAGTGTATTGAAATGATTTAGCAGGATCGAAATCGGGATTATGGGGATGTAGATATAAAAATTCTAAATATCCCAATAGATAATTGCTATTACGGAGAGAATTAGAACAAGTAGATAGAAAAAAGCGGAAGCCTTTTTATGCAGGCTTCCGTTCTAATTTTCGATGATTTTTGCGTCCAAAGGATTTTTAAACCAGTATATTTCTTTTTGTTAATAGATTAGTAGGGCTGTTGGTTTTTACAATAAGTAAATGAGCTCAAAGCCTACCCAGCAGGCCTTTCCAGCCCTTTTGAAACTATATGTTCAATAGTTTCAAAACCTTCCAAATGTTTATTTAACTACTAAAAATATTTTTTATGTACTTAAACGTGACAGATAATATGAAGAGATTAAACTATAGAGAGTTGAATGTTTCGGAAAAACAAACATTAAAGAAAGGAGCACAAAATCTTAAGGTTAGAGATTTCTGAATTGCGTCAGCGGGTCGCACAACCATTATTGTTTATTTAGCTATTATTATCCATAACCAATCCAAATTGCAACCCATTTTTATTTTGATTTTTATTTTGTTAAATTTCGTGTACACGATTAGACTCAGAACTCTTATATTGATTACTCTGTGACATTTAAGTGTAATAGTTCACAAAAAATAAAGGTTTTAGCTTTTAGACAATTTAAAAATTTTAAATATTCAAAGGCCTTGGTTAAAAATGCAAATCGACTGCTTTGGATAAGATTCAACAGCAATTTTGCATGAGAGTTTACTAAAAAGAGGTGGCAAAACACATGGCAAGCAAAGCAGTGAAAAATTTGTCTAGACGTTCTTTTCTCAAGTTTGTTGGAGGAACAGCAGGTTTGGTCGGTATCTCGCTAAACTTGACTGGTTGTGGAGACCCAGCAACAGCTGATGAAGCCATTGGCGGCAATGGCTGGATGCCGACCCAATACAACGCACCAGGTAACTGGCCTACCAACGTTCGCGGTCGCGTTCCCATTGATCCAGCGAACCCGGCTATTGTCAGAGATGACCAAAAGTGTATTCTTTGTGGACAATGTATTGAAGTATGTGAGCGAATTCAATCGGTTTTTGGAAATTATGAACTGCCCATTAAAAAGGATTTTGTTTGTGTAAATTGCGGGCAATGTATTCAATGGTGCCCATCCGGAGCAATTTCAGAACGGGATGATATTAATAAAGTATTCAAAGCTCTCGCAGATCCCAACGTCACAGTTGTAGTGCAGACTGCGCCGGCAACCCGTATTGGTCTGGGCGAAGAATTTGGTATGCCTGTAGGAACCAATGTTCAGGGCAAACAAGTTGCAGCCTTGAGAAAGCTAGGGTTTGACGTAGTTTTTGATACTAACTTCACAGCTGACCTGACCATTATGGAAGAAGGCACAGAGCTGGTTAAACGTGTCACTGGCGAATTGCATCACCCTATTCCGCAGATGACATCATGCTGCCCGGGCTGGGTTAAGTTTGTGGAATATTTCTATCCTGAGCTTATTCCTAATTTATCATCAGCAAAGTCTCCACAGCAGATGGAAGGCGCTTTGATTAAAACCTATTTCGCAGAGAAGAAAGAAGTAGATCCCAAAAAGATTTTTTCAGTTTCCATCATGCCTTGTACAGCAAAGAAATTTGAATGTCAACGCCCGGAAATGAATTCAGCCAGTAAAGAGTTAAATGACAGTAATGTTTCACCTGATGTAGATGTAGTTCTTACAACAAGGGAACTTGCCAGAATGATTAAGCGAGCCGGTATCGATTTCGCTTCCCTTCCGGAAGAGGAGTACGATAAGTTGATGGGTACCGGAACAGGTGCAGGAGTAATTTTCGGCACGACCGGTGGCGTTATGGAAGCTGCTGTACGTTCTGCCTATTTTCTGATAACTGGGCAACAGCCCCCCGCGGCCTTATGGAATTTAACTCCGGTAAGAGGAATGCAGGGTGTTAAAGAAGCCGCAGTTAATATTCCCGGTGTAGGAGATGTAAAAGTTGCTGTAATTTCCGGTCTGGCTAACGCCAGAAAGGTAATGGATCAGATGAAAGCAGGGAATGCTCCTTGGGCTTTCATGGAGATAATGGCTTGTCCCGGAGGCTGTGAATATGGCGGCGGTCAACCCCGTGCTTCATCACCTCCTTCAGACGAAGATCGCAATAGACGTGCTGCGTCTTTATACAATATTGATGCCAAGGCCAAATTGCGCAACAGTCATGATAATCCGGAGATCAAACAAATCTATGCCGATTTCTTAACCGCTCCGATGAGCGAAAAAGCAGAAGAACTTCTGCATACACATTATGTTTCCAGGGCTGATGATTTTATTCCTAAAAAATCCGAAGACAAAAAAATATTTTAAGTAGGAGGTGGAAAAAATGGCAAAGGGAGTACTCGTAGATATACCAAAATGTATAGGCTGTGAAAGCTGTTCGGTCGCCTGTAAATTGTGGAATGAACTTGAATGGGATGAGCAGGAAAAAAACAAGACTGCTGTAGACAGAGCAAAGGAACCCAACAATGGCTTATGGCCTGAAGAATGGACATCGATAAATCGTTTTGACCTGGAAAAAGACGGCGAATCCGTGGCACGATATGTCAAAACTCAATGTATGCACTGTGAAGATCCCGCTTGTGTATCATCATGTTTCTCCAAGGCATTCCAGAAGCTTCCCGAAGGACCGGTTATCTATGATCAGTCGCTGTGTGTAGGCTGCCGTTACTGCATGATGGCATGTCCATTTGACATCCTGAGATACGAATGGAAGAAAGCCATTCCTGGAGTAAGGAAATGTCAAATGTGCGCCACAAGAGTCGCTAATAACCAGGAAACTGCCTGTACCTCAGTGTGCCCGACAGGAGCAATTACCTTTGGGGACAGAGAGGAATTACTGGCCGAAGCCAAAAAGAGAATCAAAGAACACGGTTATGTAGATAGAGTATTTGGAGAGAAAGAAGCAGGAGGAACATCCTGGCTTTATATCTCAGATACCCCGTTTGAGCAGATGAGATTCAGAACGGATGTAACAACCAAGCCGTTGCCTTCTTATACAGAAGGATATATGAAAGCTACACCATTTGTGGGAGTTGGCTGGGCAGCCATATTAGCCGGATTATATGTCTATAACAATAAAGGCAAGGAACCTCTAGATTAATACATTAAAAACAGAATGGAGGGAAATGTATGGAACTCGTCACTACCGTTTTAAGTAAAGCAGGCGCTAAAAAGTCCACCGTGAAGTGGAAGTTTAAAATGACCCCCATGAGATGGGTTTTTGCGGGCATAGCGGCTGCAGCTATAGCAGTAATCCTGGTGCGTTTTGTCTTAGGCCTGGGTGCGACAACCAACCTAAACGACCAATGGCCATGGGGACTCTGGATTTCTTTTGACGTGTTGTTGGGGGTAGCCCTGGCAGGAGGCGGATATGGAACAGCCCTTATAGTATATGTGCTTCGCCGGGATAAGTTTTATCCCATCGCAAGAAGTGCAATGTTGACATCATTATTAGGTTATATTGTTGTTGTACTTGGTTTATTGATTGAAGTAGGACAATGGTTCAACTTCTGGAGACCTTACGTATCATGGGGACATGCCAGTGTATTGTTTGAAGTATTTTGGTGTATTTCTTGTTATACAGTGATTCAGATCTTGGAATTCTGCGAAGTAGGAACCGAGAAAGTATTTAAAGGGGCACACAAATACCTGAAGAAAGCAATGCCTGTAATGCTGATCATTGGTATTACACTGCCAACCTTGCACCAATCATCACTGGGCCAACTGTTTTATCTAATGGTAGGTAAAGTGAACCCACTTTGGTGGACTGCATTTCTGCCGGTGTTCTTCCTGTTATCCTCATTCTTCGTTGGGGCAGGTATGATTGTTATCGAAAGCACTTTAGCCGGGAAGGCACTCAATCATAAAGTAGAAGTCCCAGTTTTAAGAGGGTTAGTCAAAATATCTGCCGGAGCTATGATCTTGTATCTGATGTTAAAGATTACGGATATGGTGGTAAGAGGAACCTTTGCCAATGCTTTTGCCTTTGATTTGCCTGGTATCATGTTCCTGTGCGAACTGTTCTTTGGGGTAATAATTCCCATAATCATAGCATTCAGTTCCTTGTCCAGCACCCGTAAGGGCTTGATCTGGTTTGGAATACTTACCGTCAGCGGAGTTGTTATGAACAGGTTTGATGTACTGTTCACAGGAATGGGAAAATATCTGAACCAACACGGCGGATCTTATGTCCCTGCCTTGTCAGAGTTTGTTGTCAGCTTAGGACTAGTGTCAATAGCTTGTTTGGCCTACCTATTCATAGCTGAAAACTTCAATATCTTAGGCCATCATGGGTCAGAACATGCCGATGATACAGAGATTAAAGCTGGTAAATACGCTTCCACTGCGAAATAAGCATTTAGCTTAAGTTATCCATTTAATCCCTCTGATTAATTTCAGAGGGATTGAGTGGATATATGAAAATTAATTACTTGCCCAAAATTGATACGATACACGATATTCTATCTAGAATGTTGACTAAACCTCCAAGGTTAGATAAGCTTCTGCTTGAAAGAGCACTTGAAAGAGCCAACTCAACTTAGGACAGATTAATCAATGTCTGTTATTTAAGTTTTAGTTATAGATAAAAATGGGCTAATGAACTGAATCAAATGATCAAGAATTTACTGCTATGATTCTATTTTAGATGTGGAATAACTTCTGGGTTGCTGAACAGTCTCTAGTTGGGAACATATAACCGTTCAGAAGAGGTGTCTTAATGACGAATAATTTTCAGATTGTATATAATCAAAATAATTGTCTCAATGCAAAAAAGGCCTCTGATAATCTTTGCCGGTTATGTATCGATTCCTGTCCTCATCAAGCCATTTCCATATATCGTGAACTTGATGCTAAGCGCTGCACAGAGTGCGGGATTTGCACGGCAGTATGTCCCAGTGACGGATTTGTCTATCGCGATATAGATAAGCTCTATGAGTATCTCAAAAGTTCAGAGAAAATTGTTTTAAACTGCCCACAAGCAATTCCGGCAGGTCATGAAATCCCTTGCCTGGGGATTTTTGACCGGGATTTATGGCTGACTCTAATGTTATATGCTCGGGAGAAGGAATTAACCATATTCACCGGAGTGTGTTCAGATTGTCCGGATAAAAAAGCATGCGGAATAAGTGTGCAGATTTTTATGGAATTGCACAACGCATGGGAAAATCATCCGCCGGTATTGATAAAGGTTGCAGCTGACGATGGAGACAGTGAATCAACGGTGTCAGCTCAAGCCCAGAACGAGAGTAGGGGCTGGCGGGACATCGGACGTGAGAAATTTGAAGCAATCCGAGGGGCGAATACTTCCCTTGAGCCATATCTTATTCCCAAGACTCGGCAGTTCTTAGAGGAAACCTGGAAATTCCGAAAATCCGAGATTGAGGTACTTCCTATTGCCGCATTAAAGGTGAGCAATCGCTGTACAAATTGCGGGGAATGTCCAGAGATTTGCCCCCAGGGTGCGTTAACAAAAACGGACACCAAGGAACAGCTGACCTTGATTTATGAACCACTGAAATGCGTCCACTGTCAAAGATGTGTCAGTATATGCCGCTCAAAAGCTATAAGTATGGAAGTTAAATCCTTATCTTATCGATTGCTTACCGGCAAAGTTCTTTTGTATCAAGGAAAGCGACGATTTTGCACTTCATGTAACAAACAAGTGTTTGATGACTTCGAGCCACCTTTGTGTATGGCTTGTGCGACAAGAGAATACGATGAGCGACTATTATCCCTTGGCTCACATTAACATGTTAATTATAATTTGTAACCATGATAATTATTGTATAGATGAATAGGGAGGCTACGATAATACTCGCTGAAATAATCCCTCTTCTTCTATCTTCTTGGGCTGCTAATACAGTGGCAGTATAGTTGTTCGGTGTCCTTAAATAGTAGATAGCTGCAGTTCCTTTGGTAGTGGGATTGAAGTTCTCATTTATCTTTTTCTTGCGGTTATCAATTACATAATATCTCCCTCTCATAAACTTCTCTCCTTTTCAGGTAATATGTTAATGGCACCTTAGCAAATCTTAATAATCTAGCTGCCCCACGGAATATACATTTTTGTAGTTCTTGACCTGATTTTGACGACATCACTTCCTCTTTCTTCTCATTACATAGAAAGTTCACGAAGTATTCTGAATTTCCTGCCTATCGACATTATTAATTGATTGTCGACTATTTTTGTGCGTCTGTCAAGCCGGTAATAGATTTATGCAGCCATGCTGCCCCAGAATCGGAAACGTTTCCGATTCTGGGGCAGTATCTTTTATCTGAGGTTTGTTCACTTATACTTGGCCTAAGATTTTGTAATAAAGTTACAGTTAAGCCAGGGTAGAATTACATTCATTAAGATGTTTTAGATTAATGTAGCATCATTAATTCCCAGATATTTGCACTTGAAGGTTAATCCAAAGTACGGTTAAATAATATTTGTTCTGAAAAATAATTATTTAAAAGGAGACTATATGCTAAAAAAACCACTGAGAAAAAAGATATCTAGTTGCTTTATGGCTCTTATGCTTCTAGGAATGCTTCTTCCTGCCTCAGTAGTTTTAAATTCTACACCGGCATTGGCTGCAGAAGTTTCAGTCCAAGCAGGAAGCGCTAGTTTATCAACGATTTCAGCTGGCTTTGTGCATAGCCTGGCTCTTGACAGTGACGGGAGCGTTTGGGCTTGGGGAGATAATTCAGAGGGTCAATTAGGCAATAATCGCAGTGATCTTCATAATAGTGCAACTCCTGTTAAAGTTAACGATTTGACAAACGTTATCGCTGTTGCTGCAGGCGGTGCCCATTCATTGGCCTTGAAAAAGGACGGCACAGTTTGGGGCTGGGGAAATAATGAGTACGGACAGGGTGGATATGGCAAGATCGAATTAATTGCCGGAGGGCCGAGTTATTACATGCCCGATGAGTTTCTTAGATCATATACCCCTCTTCAAGTTCAAGGCCTAACGGATATTATTGCCATCGCAGCAGGAATGGACTATAGTCTAGCCTTAAAGTCTGATGGGACGGTTTGGGCTTGGGGAAGTGAACCATATGGAAATCAACTCACGAATACCTCCGGCGGGTTTTCCAATATACCTGCCCAAATTCAAATTGATAGCTACGGCAACAAATTAACCGATATCACTAAAATATCTGCCGGAAGTGCCTTTGCTTTAGCCTTGAAAAAAGATGGAACAGTGTGGACCTGGGGCGGCCTGCTCGTGGATGATCAAGGAGTCCACAATTCCGTCGCTCATGCTCAGCAGGTTTTATCTCTTTCAGATGTCGTAAGTATTAGTGCAGGGTACAGTCATAGCCTTGCTCTAAAAAGCGATGGGACTGTTTGGGGATGGGGATCCAATGATTTATTTCAACTCGGTGATCGTAATTCCGCAGAGAATTGGAGTACCCCCCTGCAAATTAGTGGCTTAAATCACGTGCATGGTATAGTCGCAGGAACTTATCTCAGCATGGCCCTAAAAACCGACGGCACCGTATGGTCCTGGGGGGCTAACATCTGGGGGCAGCTTGGAAACGCTGCTGATTTTGAAACAGAGCCCCTGGTAAAGAATCCTGTTCAAGTCAAAGAATTAAAGAATGTGACAGCCATCGCTTCAGGCTTTGGGTTCAATATTGCCCGCCAAAATGGTGGGAGTATCTGGGCATGGGGAGTTAATAGTGATGGTCAGCATGGTAACGGCTCCTATGGTGGATCCTATGAAATAGGGGATTTCACCGGAGGTAGCAGTTCCCCTGTGAAAAGCTCGGCTCAAGTTGGGTCATTCGACAATACTGCTTTTACAAGGCTTGCGGGCAACGATGCCATGGACACGTCGGTAAAAATATCTCAAGAGGGTTGGCCTAATGGGGCTTCGACAGTCATTTTGGCGACTGTTGTTAATTTTCCTGATGCGCTGGCCGCCGCCCCTCTGGCTCATGAATATGATGCTCCTGTCTTGCTTACTGAGAGCACACACTTAACGCCTGCTGTGGAAGAAGAGCTTCAGCGCTTAAATCCCTCAAAAGTGATCATCGTAGGCGGGACAGCTGTCGTATCCCAAGAAGTGGAGGATCAGATTAAACAGAACTCTGATGTAACGCGTTTATCCGGATATGATCAATTTGAAACTGCGGCACAAATAGCCGAGTACTTGCTGGATGTGAACCCGGAAATCTCCGGGAAGGCTGTTATTGCCTATGGTCGGAACTTTCCTGATGCTTTAGCCATCTCCTCATGGGCTGCCTATCATGGGATTCCGATTTTGCTCACTGAACGAGGGGAGCTTCCTCCGGCAACAAAAACAGCACTGCAAAAGCTTAAGGTGACGGAAACCATCGTTGTTGGCGGGACAGCGGTTGTTAGTGCAGAGGTGGAAGGGCAGTTGACCGGTGTCAAGCGTTATTCGGGGATCGATCAGTATCAAACAGGAATTGCTATCGCTAAGGGGTTAGGCAATAGCTTTAACCAGGTGTATCTGGCAACCGGGGATAATTTTCCGGATGCGCTGGCAGGTTCAGCCTTGGCTGCCCGGACCGGAAGTCCCATTATTTTAGTAGATAAAAACCTTGACAGTACTGCTGTGACGAATTTCTTCGCGGATCACAACCTTGATATTCAACGGGCTACTGTATTAGGGGGAACTGCAGTTGTTTCGCCGCTGGTCTGGGGTAAAATTACCCGCTGCTTTACTTTATAGAACCTAATGATTCCTATTCGACGTATTATTCACGTTTTTTATATCATTTGAAGCAGAAGCCCGGTGTTGTACGCCGGGTTTCTGCTTTTATGACTTCAATCACCTTATATTTCCTCCTTAAGAGAACCCTTCATTTGTAGATGCTTATTGGAAATCTCCATATTAAGAGTTCATCATTTGGAGTAATTGTAGCTAAATATTAGACATGGAGCTACAGACAATATTGTTATAAAAAGTCATCCCCTCCAATAAGGTTTAATAAAACCTATTGGGGGAGTTATGTGAAAAAGCATATTATTCTAGGGGTAGTGCTAGGATTTTGCCTAGCGCTAATTATGCTAAACCCTTTTCTTTCGGTTAATAGCTACATAAACACAAAGGTCTTAAAACATAATTTTAATAATCAACTTGTCGTAAATCTTTCAGAATCAACCAAAGTTATGGAAACCCCTATTACTGAAAGCGGACAACTACTCTATAGTGTTTACCTGAATGATCAGACCATATTAATCAGAGGGTATATACAAATCTGGAACCTAGATGATCTGGAAAATTATTTGGTTAATAGTAAGAGAATTAGTACTTTCGATTTTCATTCCTATTCACTTCAACCGATTAAAATAGCCAATGATAACGGTTATTTAACCGAATGGACTGCATCTTTTGGTGAAAGCTACAAGATTTCGGGGTTGGAGTATTGGTTAAAAAAGTCAGATACCAGCGGGGTATTAAGGATTTCTTTTTTTACAGATACAACTTCTTTCTCTAAAGAGCAGAAAAGCTATATCGACAAAATTATTAATTCTATTACTTGGAGCAAATATGATAATGCTATATGAATTTACCCCCCTGCCTCTTTCGACGGCCATTTGTCACCCTTTCCGGGACAGGGACATATAGTACAGTGTGAAGGGTCATAGAGGTCATTCGTGGTGGTATCAACGATTTTAGTATCCCGTATGAAGCAGAAACCCGGTGTGGCGAGCCGGGTTTCTGCTATTAATGATCACCTCTTATCTGCGGGTATCTTTTTTTGATCATATTTATTCTGTTTTTTTGCAGGCTTATGTAAGAAAATGTAGAATATAAAACATTGAGTATTACTAGATTAGTTCATAAAGGTATCTTCTCACATGAAGTAGATTATCATTAAGGATGGTGCTAGATGAAGCAATTACTTCTAGACAACTGCATCGACATGGATACTGTCCTGTTCGATCTGGACAATTCCCCGTATACCGTAAATATGTTATTGTCCTTACTCAAAGCCCAAGGAACCACTAAAAATGTCAAGAAAAAGATGACCCAGTATTTTGGTAAAAAATTTAAAGCTGAGGATAGAGAGAAAGTCATCACCTATTTGAAGGGTGTAGCACATAGTATTCTTGGAACTGGTGAAGATGCTGTTAAAGAATTGGAAGAGCAGACTGGTGCAATCCTCATACAGCTAAAAACTCAAGTAGACAATGCTGAAGACACAGGTAATTTCGAGGATCTAGCCCAACAATTACCCAACATAGGAACTATTGTGGGGATCTATACTAAGCTCGGTGGCTACTTTCAGACGTGTGCAGACTTTTTGGAACAGGCTGTGAGAATTCAGAATGGACTAGGGGAGCATAAAACTGCCCAGTTAACACAGAAGGCTTTAGATAGCTATCAAAAAAAAGCTGGAATTTAAATATGACAAAATAATGACGGTAAAATGCCTAGGCATTTTACCGTCATTATTTTGTCATAAGTGAGGCATGATTACATTGGCTATGAAAAACAGACGGCACCTAACGGAGGCAAATCCATGGTCAATCATGGAGAATGGGGAATATCAGGTTATATTTTCTGTTCCTTCCGTTAACTGAGCTCTCTTAAAGAGGAAATACAGGATTACTGTGGAATGTATATGCAAAAAGATCTTCTGCGCTTCTGTTAATTGATAAATTGATTATCACTTAAATACACAGTTGTTCCAAAGATCTCTGGGGAATCTAGGAAAAGGAGAAGAGGGGAATTGGCAAAGAACCGAGCTTCGATTATGTTCATCATATTGGGATGGGTAGGAATACTGGATACGCTCTTCGTTCTTGTACTCAATGGGGGGATCAATCTTGGAACCCTTCTGCCTGGCTTTCTTGGAGTAGCTATGCTCTTTTGGGGATATAAGAGTGACTATCTAAGGCAACATTTTTTTAAAAATCGCTGGCTAAAGGTTCGTCAGTTGGTTCGTTTGAGTATGGTGATGGTGCTAGTTTCATTTATGCTAATTGAAAGTTTATTGCTGTATAATACCAAGGATCCACTGCCAGGCCAAGTTGGCTACCTTATCATTCTTGGAGCGGGCCTTAATGGAGATAAACTCTCTTGGACTCTTTGGGAACGGGTAGATAAGGGCTTAAGAATTCTACAGGATAATAAGGATATGAAAGTTGTTGTTTCTGGGGGAAAGGGGCCTGGAGAATGGATTACTGAAGCCGAGGCAATGCAGCGTTATTTGGTTGAACAGGGTATCGCAAAGGAACGGATAATCAAGGAAGAACAGTCGACAAGTACGATGGAGAATTTCCGTTATACCCGAGAGCTTCTTGGGCAACAATCGAGTTATGAACCTTCTGAGCCTGTGTTGGTCATCACCAACGATTTCCATATGTTTCGCTCGAAGTTTCTAGCAAGGCGTAATGGACTGAATCCAGTAGGTGTTTCATCACCGACGCCTTGGTATTTGAGGCCTAATGCTTATTTGAGGGAGTATTTTGCAGTTGTGAAGTCTTTTGTTTTTGATCGGTAATGCACCTTGTCCGGAAGGGGTTACCCTTGTCTAGGATATTTATGACAAAATAATGGGAAGCCGTAAAGAGCCTAGGCGCATTACGGCTTCCCATTATTTTGTCACATCGAGGGCTTGAACACATAGGCTATGACAATAACACCCAGGCTAAATTTGTTAAGAAAATAGTAATCTGCGACAAGGTTGTGGTTTTGGAAAGATCGGTCTCTGAAGCCATAGTAATTGCCCAATAATTATAAGCAATAAAATAATAATTATTATCAGTGCTACACAAATCATATAGTTCACCTCTTTATCTTAGATTCCCATAAGAATGAGAGGTTTCTTGATTTATACTATTCAACATGTCCAGGAGATGTTCCAGCATGAAAAGCAGGCATATTTTTCCGTTAGATTTCACACATTCTACATATCAAAGTCACTGAACGGTAACATGTTTGTTCTATGCTTAGTATAGTCGAAAAATACCCGACATAACGGTTGAAATATAGACCGCTGTCTCTCTTTACCTCCTCTGTAGCGCCTCTCTTAACTGAGGGGCGTTTTTATCTTTGATCATAAAATTTAGTAAAGAATTTGCAAGACATAATGTCACTAATATCAATAGCAGCCTGTCAAGGCTGCTGCTACGTATCCAGGTAAATCAGTGATCCATAAGAGGCGGCCCTTAGGCCGCAAAATCACCTGCCATCGGCAGGCGAGGCATTTTCCCCACTGGCAGGTTTCAATATAGGGGCGGATCATACAAATCAGTTGTTGTTGAATCCGTTAGTTTTATATCTTTTTAAAGTCGCCCGAATCAAGCTATCCGCCAACAAAGTCAGCTTTCTCTACAACAATATAGCTAGAGAATTTGAAGAGCTGCTGAAGGAACTGACTAAGCTGGCTCCGGCAGATCCGGAAGCTCATGAAAGGTATAAGAGTGAGGTAAGCGGGCTGATCGGTAAAATAGCAGAGAGACTGTAAGGTAGCGGGATCAGGTGCAGGAGGGGTTACGATAGTTAAAGGGACTGCTATAAAAAAATTAACAGGGGCTTAATAGCCTCTGTCTTCTTATTATTTTAGTCAGATATTACTTAGCTTTATACAAGTCAATCATTGACCAAATCATGGCCTTTGGTTTTCACATGGGTTACCAAGGTCTTTTCTTTGCTATGATTAATTTTCTTTTTAGAGAAAATAAGATGACAGAGCTACCCTTATCCGTAAGAGGTAGCTCTGTCATCTTTCTTTTAAAAACTTAATCGATTTCTTCCAAGGATCTTCCACCGGTGCTCTGGCCCAGTAGCAGAACGGCTAGTGAGGAGAACATAAGAAGTCCTGCAAAACCTACGTAGAGATTTTTGAAACCATAACCTGCCATAAGTGCCGGAACAAAGAGTTGAGATCCTGAAACTCCAAGACGTTGTATAGCATTGATTATCCCAACTGAGGTGTTACGCATTTTGGTCGGATAATGTTCAGGTACATATGCCATGGCAATAAAGCCGACACCCATACCTAACGCGTTAAGTCCAAAGGCTAGAATCATAATGAGCATATAGTTATTTCCTGCAAAGGCAAACCATACGGCTAAGGCTGCCCAGATGAAAGTACCAATACCCATGGGAATCTTACGGCCGCCTTTATCAGAGAACGGTGAGGAGAGGAACAGGCCCACTGGACCACCGAACATAAAGGCTGTACCGATTGTTAGACTTTGCTCTAAAGTAAAGCCTAATGCAGAGTTAACAAGGGTTGGCGTCCAGACAGAAATTGCAAAACTCGCTATATTCAATGGAACACCAATCAGAAGCAATATGATGGTCCGTTTGAGATATTTGCCGGAGAACATACCAATAAACTGTTCCATGGCGTTAACTTTCGGGGGGGTGTTTTTTGCCGCATCGCTGAGGTCTACTGCTACACCAGTAATGAATTTTACAACCTCTTCGGCCTCTGCTATTCTGCCCTTGGATACAAGCCAGCGCGGGGATTCTTTTAGATATTTAAGTCCGAGGAAGAAGGTCAGGAATCCTGCTCCACCTAAGTAAAAGATGATTCGATAAGCGTCGGCACTCATAGGAATAATCGCTCTGGAAATCATACCGATAACTGGCATAGCACAGAAACCGCCGGCAGCACATAAGCTTTGCCATTTTCCACGGCTCTCTCCAGGAGATATTTCCGCAATATAGGCAATCGAAGTAACCATCATCATGAAAATACCAAAACCTGTTGCTGCTCTGGCAAAAACGAAGACAGAAAAATCACTTGTCAAACCATTAAGAATCGACATGGATGAGAAGATAACCATAGCCATAAGAAAGGTTTTACGGCGTCCGATTAAGTCGGAAATCATACCACCGAAGAATCCACCCAAGGTCATTCCTAAGAAATACGTAGAGGTAACCGTTGCAAGTTGAGTTTTATCGGCAATGAAGCCATTTTTCAAGATGGCTGGTGCAATAAAGGAGAAGTTATTGTTATCCAATTGCTCAAAGAAATAAGATAGGACAATGAGAATAAAGAGGAACAGATGAGTCTTACTTACGGGAAGGCCGTCAAAGTAGTTATTTTTGATTTTAGTTTCATTTACCACGAACTTCACTCCCTTAATAATAATTTAAGTATTAGTCCAGAGAACCATCGAATTCATGTGACAATAATTTCTTTCACAACTCAATCTGGAATTTTGACATACATTACCTCCCGCGTATTATTCAAACATCGTGCCCTTACTATGCTTTGTCTTGATTCTGTACTTTTGCTGGGGCCACATCCTTTCTGTTATCATAGTGATGTTCGATATTCCGGGTTAAGTTAAGAGGCTTTTTCCTCAGGTTTGTGAAGGTTATGTCAAGCACAGTGTAAGTGGTTGAACTACTTTTGACCAACAACGATTTATTGAGGAGGATACCAACTATTTGTTGTACTAATAACTCCTATTAAAAAAACTAATAAGTTTTAACCCGAAATTCTTGTAGACAACTTGTGATGAACCCTGAGGGTATGAGTGGTTCTGAGGTTTTAAAAAACTACTAAATAGTGCGTGTATGGCCGACTTCATATCGAAAAGCAAAGAGAGTAGGGGACTTAGCTTATAGCTAAATTCCCTACTCTCCTTAAGTACTGGATTGTTTTTTTATGTATTTACAAAGATTAATTGTGACAAAGACATCAAATGATTGTTTGTGATTAATAACGCAAATCAAATATACTCTGCGTATAGATAACCTCCACAGCTTTGGCCAGAGTTAAAAGGATAGATTACTAGTCATGTAGTTTTTGTAAATTCCCAGAAGATCCTGGCTTATTGAGGATAGAGGTTGCTGAGTAGACACCAGCCAGCCAAAATCAAGGCAAAGGCTATCCTTAATCGGTATTGCGACAATTGAGTTTTCACGAAATAAGTTTACATCCGAGAGGGTAGTAATTCCGATGGCTTTGCTGTGGATAATGGTTTTTAAGTAAATTTCTCTGCTGTTTGTTTTCGCTATGATGTCCAGCTTACTCAAATCCCCGAACATCCGGGATAGCATTTCTAAATAAGGTTCAAGATTGTAGACTACAATCGGATACTTCCTGATCTCGGTTTTTTTAAACACGATCTTCTTAGCTAAGGGAGATGATTTAGCCACGCAAGCTGAAAATTCATGGCTGCGGAATTTTTCAAAGTGAACATGGTTGTTGTTTAAAAGTGGATGACTGTAATAAGCAGGCAGGTTGACAAGTCCTAGATCAATAAGCCCTTCATTAAGCTTAGTTACAATATCATCCGGTTTTTGTTCTTCAATGTGCAGATTAACTTCAGGATGCTTTTCTCGAAATGAATCTAAAATCGGAGGAAGGTAATGGCTCATATGGGGAGTCGTGCTAATGCATAATTTATCACTGGAAGTTGGCCTGTCTATCTCGGAATAGGGTTCCATACACTCCAGTAATTCTTCGTATTTAAGAATAACTTCCTTTGCTTTTTCTACAGCCAGATTACCAGCCTCTGTAAGAGAGACTCCTTGGCGACTGCGCCGAAACAAAGCAACATTTAAATCTGCTTCGAGTTTCTGAATAGCTTGGCTTAAGCCTTGCTGAGAAATGAAGAGATGCTCTGCAGAAAGTGTTATGGATTTTGTTTTTGCTATCTCAACTAAATAATAGAGATGCTCAATACGCAAGGGTAGCACCTGCCTCTGTTTGTTGCTATCGTCCAATTTTTACGGAAACTAAGATGTAGTTAGACTATTATACACATTATTGCTGTCATTTACATAGTCCCAACTATGAATTAGTTAGAGTACCGAAAAGTTTTTGCTCGGGACTTAGGGGAAGGCGTAGCGGTATGCCAATGGCCCACTACGGTAAAATATATGATAAAAAAAGAGACTTAAAGGAGAGAAAATGATGAAAAACTATTTAGACACTCAAAAACATTTAATTACCTTACAACATGAATCCGAAGAAGCATTTTTAGCTGAGTTTAGAGCAGGAAACTATACTTTAGAAAATCCTTATATCGTTAAAAATCCCTATTTGATTAACCCATTAGCTGCAGTGATTTGTTTTAATACCGAAGAAGAACTAGCTGTAAAAGTAACCGTAAAAGGCAAAGCAGTGGAAGGGGATATTGAACACACATTTAGTGCTGCCAAGGAGCAGGTATTGCCCATTTATGGCTTATATGACGCTTATGAAAATAGCGTAGTCTTAACCCTGGAAAATGGCAAGACAGCTGAGGTCAAAATCGAAGTGGATGAATTAAACATTAACAAAGCATTTTCTTGCGATACCACCTATGAGTATTTTGGTAAAGATCTTATGATTATATCGACGGCTACTCCTTTGGTTGATTCCGCCAGAACTTGCGGGTTTGATTATGCCGGTGATTTAAGATGGGTGATGACGGAAAAAGCAAGCTGGGATATTAAACAACTGGCCAACGGAAGACTATTAGTATCCTCATACCGCTCAATGCAAAAGCCCTATTATACTGCAGGACTTATGGAACTGGGCTTTTGTGGTAAGATCTATGCCGAATATCGGCTGCCGGGGGGATTTCATCATGATGCCATTGAATTAGAAAACGGTAACTTATTAGCTGCCTCGGATAACGATTTCAATGAATCTGTGGAAGACTATGTGGTAGAAATCGATAGAGAAAGCGGTGCTATCGTTAAATCCTGGGATTTGCTCAAGATCTTACCCAGAGAACAAGGTAAAGCGGGAGACTGGAATCATCATGACTGGTTCCACAATAACGCTGTTTGGTATGACAAACCCACCAATTCCATCACTATGTCCGGGCGGCACCAGGATGCTGTCATAAACTTCAATTATGATACCGGCAAGTTAAACTGGATTATTGGTGACCCTGCAGGCTGGGGGGAAGAGTGGCAAAAATATTTCTTCAAAAATGTAACTAAAGGTGACTTTGACTGGCAGTATGAGCAGCATGCAGCTAGAATTTTACCTAACGGAGACGTTTTCATGTTTGATAACGGAACCTATCGATCCAAAACCACAGAAAACAGAGTGCCGCCGAATGATAATTTCTCCAGAGGGGTTATTTACAGGATAGATACTGACAAAATGGAAATTGAACAAGTCTGGCAGTATGGTAAAGAAAGAGGATCAGAATTCTATTCTCCCTATATCTCCAACGTGGATTACTATGGTGAAGGACACTACATGGTGCACTCAGGCGGAATTTCAACCTTCAGAGGCAAGCACACTGACGATTTAGGGGCAATGCAGATAAATAAACATAAAGACGAACACCTCCACCTGACCTTGGAATCAATCACTGTAGAATTGCTCAATAATGAAGTTATGTATGAATTAAAGGTTAAAGGCGGTAACTACTACAGAGCCAGAAGACTTACTTTATATGATGAAAAAACGAACTATGGACTGGGTAAAGGTAAATTCTTAGGTGGTTTTGGAGTTAACCCTGAATTTGGCATGAAAGTCAAGTTTAAAGAGGCTGGTGTAGACCTGCCGGGAAAATATGAGGTGTCCTTCGTGCTTGAAGAAGATCGCTTGGCGCTGCGTGGTACCTTTGCGGAAGGTTCCCAGGTTTTGCTGGAATTTAGAGGAGAAAATAGTACTAAGTTCTATTTAGTGCCCACCGATGTACATGACATCACAGCTGCCTGTGTATCCTTTGAAGAACAGAAGGAAAATGATGTGCAGTATTATGTGAGCAGAGAAGGTATATCTGGCGAATACGACCTATATTTAAATATTGATAACCTAAAGTATGCTATAAAAATGTCAGTCAAACTATAACACAGCAGCTAAAGTATATTTGATTTCACTGAGGTTCCACCGTAATTCACCTTCAAGGTAGAACCTCAGTGACTGATTTGGAGGTAAAAAATGGAATTAAAGAAAATTAATGCGGACCTTTTTAACAAAGCAATTTATGATAACAATGAGGCCTGCGTAGTTGCATTTACTAGGCATGATTGTCATGTATGTAAAGAAGTGGTACCCAGGTTAGAAGAAGTCGCGGAAAAGTATCAAAGTAAAGTAGGGTTTTACGCACTGGATGTCGAGCAGGATAAGGCATTGTTTAAAAGTTTTTCCCTTAAGGGGGTTCCTCAGTTATTGTTCTTCAAAGATGGGGAGTTTTATGGAAAGTTAGCGGGGGATGTTGAAGAAGAAGACATGGTAGAAAAAATTGAGGATCTAATTTAAGAGGTGCATAATGAACAATTATGATATTGTGATCATCGGCGGGGGACCGGCAGGCTTATCTGCAGCTATTTACGGCGCTAGGGCAAGATTGAAATCGTTGGTGATTAATAAAGGATCCATCGGTGGATTGGCTCATACTACCAGGGAGATAGTAAACTATCCCGGATATGGGGAGACTACTGGGCCTAAACTAATGAAAGATTTTAAAAATCATGCTGAAGGTTTCGGAGCAGAATTTTTAAAGGATGAAGTTCTGGAAGTAGATTTATGCCAAGAAGAAAAAGTCATTAAAACCAAGAAAGGGCAGACTTTTACTGCAAAAGCAGTGATCATAGCTTGCGGAAGTATTCCAAGGCTCCTGAATATTCCCGGTGAAATGAGATTAAGAGGGAGTGGTGTGGCATATTGTGCTACCTGTGATGCAGAATTTTTTGAAGGTGAAGATGTCGTTGTGGTTGGCAGCGGCGACCAGGCTATTGAAGAAGGCATGTATATTACAAAATACGCTAATAAGGTCACTACCATTGTTTTACATGACGAAGGGATCCTCGATTGTAATAAACTAAGTGCTGAAAAAGCGTTTGAGAACGAAAAAATGAACTTTGTCTGGAATTCCACAATTGAAGAAGTAATCGGTAAAGCCAATGTTGAGGGAGTTAAAATCAAGAACATTAAGACCGGAGAAAGCTCTCTGCTCACCTGTCAGGGGATCTTCTTTTTTGTAGGCATGATTCCTTCGACTGGCTTCTTGAAAGACAGCGGAGTCAAAATGGATTCAAGAGGATATATCCCAGTTAACGAGTTAATGGAAACGAACCTTGAAGGGGTTTATGCCGTTGGGGACAACAGAGTGAAATATTTAAGACAGGTTGTATCAGCAGCAGGGGATGGCGCAACTGCAGCAGTTGCCGCGGAACGATATATAGAAGAGATTAATGATTTTCGAGCCAATGTCTTGGAAAGTGAAAGACCTGTTATTCTTTCTTTTTTTGACCCAATGGTCGAGGAAAGTCTGGCTTTTACCACTCTCTTGGAAAAAGTAGTTAAAGAATGTGGTGACAAGTATAAGATTGTTAAAGTAGATATCTCCAGAAAGAAAACCCTAGCTGAAAAATACGGTGCCAATAAAGTGCCTTTCAGTATTGTCCTGACAAAAGGTACAGTTGATAAACAATTAAGTTGTTCAATGGATACTGAGGAATTAAAGGTTCAATTGAAAGCTTGAGAGTTTCCTAAATATACTCAGCAGTAATAGAATTTGAAGAGCTGATGGAAGGAACTGCTATAAAAACATTAACAGAGGCTTAATAGCCTCTGTCTTCTTTTGGACGACTTTATTTTTACGAATAGTAATTAACGGCTTCATAACAGCATAAGTATTTGTAATGCGCATAAATATTATGCTTGCGGGCATGTGACCAATTTCTGAAGGGAGGAAATTGGATCATGAAAACATATGAGATATTTATGATTGTGATCGGGTCCTGTTCCTTACTAATTAGTTTGCTGATTTTAGTCGTGGAGGTGATAAAAACAGTTTTTAAGTGAAACTATTTCTGAAAGGTAAAAAGTAGCCAGCTCAAAACCCAGCTACTTCTCACCATGCTATAGGTTGCTTTGCCTGCGCGATAAGGGACATCCTCTTATCTTTTTTTTGCCCTGAAATATAGTTATGTTTTGCGTGAAATTTGTATGCTATAAAAAATAACAATTTAAAATGAAAAAGTGTCTCTCAAAACGAGCCGTTAATTCACTTGCCACTTAAGCACAATAAGTTGCTATAACATAATGAATTCATTTGCGGTTAGCATTATCATACGAGAGATTCCAAGGGATCTATCCTAGCTCAAGGTTGAGGGCATACAAATGAAGGTTCTCTTAAAGAGGAAATATAGGAGAATTGTGGAATATAGTGTAGGGAGGATCTTCTGCAATTCCGTTTGTCAATCATAGGAGGAGGGGGGAGAGGCCAAGTGGAAACCAGTCAATTAAGAAGATTAAGGTTTATTGAAGGTTTGGTAATGAATATTCCCTTTTTATTAGTGTTAATGATAGTTTTCGTAGTGCCACTGTACTTACGAGTATCCCCACGACTCATAGCCGGTTTATTATTGATGCAAGTTTTGGCTTCCCTTATATTTAGCCGAAGTTTAAGGAATCTATTTTATGTTAGGATATTTCCGTTTATGAAACCACTTTGGGATTATGATCAACAGAAATCTGCTTCAGATAAATGGATCAAATGGAGCGGTAGGTTTTTCAATGCTCTAGTGGTTATTGGCCTGATATTTGTTGTAATATATCCTCCGTCATTTCCTGAACACGTTGATTGGTTATCTCTTAAGTACACAATTGCAGGAAGTTTGATTGGATATAATATCGGCATTGTTTGGAAGGCCTTTACTGAAAAATTTGATTACTAGGAGTTATGGGATCGTTACATTCGAGACGTGAAAATAAAAATGGTACGAATTTAAAGGTTGTGGAGGAAGAGTATGGACAATCGTGAATTGGATGAAATATTTGAGGATGATAAGCGAGATATGGCAATTAAAAAGGTTCGAAAGAAGTCTACTATAAAGACGATTCTAACGTCACTGGTAGTGTTAATAGGTATTTTAGTTGCTAATGCAGCCGTAACCATTAAATTAAGTAATGAAATGTTCGACTTCAATGAAGCTAACATTAAGCTGCATGTACCCAACGGCTATATTAGCAAGTCGGATGACTCTATGGGCCTTTTAGGGGGGAGGAGCGACTTCACAGTCTCTAGGCTTGTTGGTGAAAAACCAGTGGTTCTGGAAAATAAGGCTGCGCCCTTTGGGCTGATTCCTCCACTTTTTATGTCAAGAAGTCAGGGCGGCAGTGGCCATTCAGCAGGCGAATGGCCCCGTAATTACTGGGAAAATGGCTACAGCAAGATGATCTTCTTTCATCCGGAAATCTCCTATAAAGAATACAAAAATGATCTGCATGAATTGGATAGGATTTCTGATGATAAACTTATTCAAGTTGGAATATCCTTCGATAAACCCTATAAGGTAGCAGATATTCAAACGATATTGCCGATTGTTAATAAATCTTGGTATTGGGTTGACGCTTGTAGTAAAGACGCTTTTGATCGTTATAAAAAAGAAGCTAGCGAATACGACGGTAAAGCTACGTTTATTAGTGAATATGACGCCTTAGGAGTCAATGTGAGGGCATATCGAGGTAATGACGATTTTTACGGGAGCTACTATAATTTCGTGGAGTCATTGAAAAGTAGCAAAGATAAAAAGTATAACCAAATATATAACGAACTTGTCACCAAAGGCTATACAGATCCGAATAATGTTCCGATTTTAGGAGTGATCGTTTATGGCATAAAGGATGAATTAAAGATGCTTATTGGAAATCCCCATATCAAGGCATCATCGTTTGGAGTGGTTGTAGATAAATATTAGCCAGGGAGCATCTTTACGAAAGAGAAGTAGCAGCTAAAAAAAAGGAACTCAAAAATAACTGTGAATGCCGATAACCCTGAACAGACAGAAAAGGTAGAAAAGCTTTATTGGGGTTTTCAGGAATTTTTACTCCAGCCTATAACAAAATAACGGCAAGACCGTAAGTGCCTAGGCACTTACGGTCTTGCCGTTATTTTGTCACAAGTGAGGGCTTGAACATAGGTTATGAGTAAGGTTGCTCAAATCCATGGTCAATCATGGAGAATGGGGGAAATGGTTGGAGAAATCGGGGAGTTACTCCAAAGCAGCCAATAAACTCATGCGCCTTTTTGAAGAGTATGGGGCCAAGCCCACCGCTGGATAGGACAGTTCAAATTCGGATCCGAATTTGAACTACACCCAGGCGGTTATCCTCTGGGGAATTCCCGAGGAGAAATGAGAGCCTTTATAGCAGAAAATGATGTAGCGAGTATGTCAACCCGGGAGCTTAAACAGGTATCACAGAGCAGCAGCCCTTCAATTTCAAAAGGACATCAATCACTTCTCGGCTGCGCTCATTCTTGGGACTTCCGCTGCTTAACAAGTTCAGAGGTATGTATTATTAGTTCTTCAGGTGTGAGAATCTTACCTTTTCCCGAAATGTTGTCCCAAAATGATTTCGCCTTTGAATCAGTACTGCGTACTCCGTTCATCATAGCGATCTTCATTTGCATTTTTACAAATTCGACGGTAACGCCGTCACGTTTTGCGATTTCCTTGATGGCGTTTTCCACCACTATCAGCTTCTTTTTATTCAATCTGCCGCCTCCACAAGTACATTTTAGGATATATTAACATTTTAAGAAGCATAATTCAATACAAAAAACCTCTTACAGCGTGAATTTTACCACTGTCAAAAGTATAGAATAATAACTAATGACAGTGGGGTGAGAGTAGTGGGTGTTGAATTTATCAGAAAGCGCATCACGGATTTACGCCTAAAAAAAGGCGTTTCGGAATATAAAATGAGCCTTGATCTGGGGCACAGCAGAAGCTATATACAAAACATTATCGCAGGGCGCTCCTTGCCATCTATTGAAGAATTTTTGTATATCTGTGAGTATCTGAATGTCACTCCAAAAGCTTTTTTCGATGAGAGCGAGGCAGAACCGATTCTGATTCAAAAAGCTCTTGACGGTCTGCACGGTCTGCCCGATAAAGACCTTCTGATGTTAATCGGACTGATAGACCGTTTCAAGGAAGGTAAAAGCGAATAAATCTGGCAATTTTAATGGTATAATTGCGGCACTATCTGAAAATGGTTTATTTGATGTTATGAAATCAATCCACAGCGCAAAACCGATAGCACTAACAAAACAGTAATGTTTTGAAAATCCTCGCCTGAAAAAGCGAGGGTTGTTTTATTTTATTGGAAATAAATCTCTTATCAAAGGTAGAAAAAGAGGAAATGGAAAAATATTATAGAAATGTAATAAAAAATTAATTGATTAGAGGTGATTACCAAGTTTCAATTATATATTTGAGAGGAGAAACGTATGAGTACACTTTTCATAGTTTTGGCCTTTATCAATCTTGCCACTTTGATACTTATGGGCTCAGTGTTCTTCAGCTATTTAAAGAGCAAACCAATTTTTAGTGGTACTAGTTGTTCAGAAAAGGGTATCATTTATCCTTCATTATCTGTGGTAATCCCAGCTTGTAATGAAGAAGAGTCAATCGCAAAGGCGATTAGTCAATTACTCGACCAAGATTATCCGAATTTTGAAGTGATAGTCGTTAATGATCGTTCTTCAGATCGCACGGGAGTGATTCTTGATGAACTTAAGATTATATATCCGCAATTGAAAGTTGTAACTATCTCAGATTTACCTCCCAATTGGTTAGGTAAAAACCATGCTGTTTATCAAGGAGTGAAAGAGGCAACAGGTGAGTGGCTGCTTTTTACGGATGCCGATGTTATGTTCTCCCCTGGAAGTCTAAAGAAAACCGTAAAATACTCGCTGGAAAACAAGCTTGATCACTTAACAATCACTCCTGATATAACCTACAAAGGTTTTTTCTACGGCGGTTTTATCTCCTTTTTTGTTATGGTTGTTACTGGTTTTTATCTAATTAGTAAGAGTGCTGGAATCGGTGCTTTTAACCTAATAAAAAGATCTACCTATCAAGAAATTGGCGGTTACGAGAGATTAGCAATGCGACCAGTTGATGACGTTTCTTTAGGTAAATTAGTTGTGTTGAAGGGATACAAACAGGGTTTCGGGTTTAGTAAAGGCTTAATATCAGTAAAATTATTTGATAACCTAGGTGCCATGCTAAAAGGTATTGAGAAAAATCAATTTGCAAGCACTAACTATAAAGTTCTGCCAACTTTAGCATTTTGTTGGTTCATTCTTTTTCTGCATGTTTATCCATACGCGGGAATGTTCCTTGGATCTGAATGGGCTAGAGCAATGTGTGGGTTTTCCATCATTATATTAGTAGCTATTTATTATCACTTGAAGAAGTACACCGTTGTGTCATTAAGGTATGTTTTAATTCATCCTTTATCAGCTATACTGTACTTTTGGGCGGTATTAAACTCGATGGTCAAGATTCTGAGTAGGGGCGGACTCAAATGGCGGGGGACAGTTTATTCTTTGGAAGAGCTGAAGAAACATACTTTTTAAGAGAAAGTAATAAGGTATCCATATCAAATACATCAAAAGAGTGCAAATTGAGCTAGGTATTATCCTCAGGAGTGTTTCCTCTGTCTCGTTCAGAGATAGAGGCTAAATAGAAGGGAGGAGTAAGACTATGAATGTTCTTTTTTGGGTATTGTCCTTAATTTCTGTCTTTTTGGGAGTAAGTACAGCCGTGCTTTTACTCAGATATTTGAAAAAGATGCCGGTATTTCGTGAAATTATTAGTTCAAATGATGGGACAATATATCCATCTTTATCTGTAATAATTCCAGCCTGTAATGAGGGAAAATCTATTGAAGAAGCAGTTCGACGGTTAATGAATCAAGATTATCCTCATTTAGAGGTAATTGTGGTGAATGACCGATCAACTGATAACACTGCGCTGCTTCTAGAGAAGTTGAAAGTTGAGTATCCACAGCTAAAAGTTGTCACTATTTCTGACTTGCCTCCGAACTGGTTAGGTAAAAATCATGCTGTTTATCGGGGGGAGAAAGAAGCGACAGGCGAGTGGCTGCTCTTTACAGATGCTGATGTCATGTTCTCCTCTAGCAGCTTAAAGGTAACCATTAGGTATGCGATGGAAAAAAACCTTGACCACCTAGCAATTGCGCCTGATTTATACTATGGAAGTGTTCTCCACCGTGCTTTTCTAGCCTACTTTAGCCTTGCGTTTATCTCAGTTGCAATGATTACTAACAAGGTTGGAGTAGGTGCATTTAACTTAGTGAAAAAATCTGTCTACCAAGCAATTGGTGGATACGAAGCAATACCCATGCAGGTAATTGATGATATGTCCTTAGGAACCTCAGTGGTAGATAAGGGGTACAAACAGGGTTACGGTGTGTCGGGCAAAGGGTTTATTACTGTAAAATGGTATGATAACCTATTTGCTATGTTCAAAGGCCTTGAAAAGAATCAGTTCGCAGTTGCAAAATATAGTGTATTCGGGATATTGCTCTTATGGTTATATGCACTAATAGTAGGAGTGTACCCATTCGCGGGTTTATTTTTAGGGCCAATTTGGGCAAGAGCCTTGTGCGGTATTACTCTCCTTAGTTTGTTTGCAATCTATAATTACTTGTCCAACCTCATCGATATCTCACCTGGTTATTTTTTAATTCACCCCATATCAGCTTTACTTTGTATTGGAGCAGGAATAAACTCTGTTGTTAAGACTCTAAGCCGTGGTGGTACGGAATGGCGAGGAACCTTCTATCCCTTAGAAGTATTGAAGAAACGGATATAGTGAACGAGTTTTACTAGATTCTAATCGAGGGAGAAAAAGATATGAATGTTCTTCTTTTGACAATTGCTTCGGTTTTGGCATTATACGGGCTAATCTCCGTTGTGTTATGGCTCAGATATATGAAAACGATACGTCTTTTCGAGGTAACTGATTGTTTGAATGATGAAGCAATTTATTCTAAATTATCGGTGATAGTTCCAGCCTGCAATGAAGAGGAATGTATTGAACAGACGGTTAGACAGTTAATCACTCAAGATTACCAAAATTTAGAGATAGTTATTGTGAATGACCGCTCAACCGATAACACTGGGGCAATTTTAGAGAAGCTTCTAATTCAATTCCCGCAACTCAAGGTGGTAACTATTTACGATTTGCCTTCAAATTGGTTAGGCAAAAACCATGCTATCGACCAAGGCGTGAAACATGCGACAGGAGAGTGGTTGCTTCTTACCGATGCAGATGTAATGTTTTCACCGAGAAGTTTGAAAAAAACGGTTAGTTATGCATTAGAACATTCGCTAGACCACCTAACAATCGTTCCAGATGTTTTTTACGGAGGTGTTTTCTACCGCGCTTTTTTAGCATATTTTGGGTTAACATTTTTTAGTATAGCAATGGTTACCCATAAGGCGGGATTGGGTGCATTTAACTTAGTAAAAACATCAGTATATCAGGAAATTGGCGGGTATGAAGCAATAGCTTTACATCCTCTTGATGACATGTCGTTTGGGAAGCAAATTGTTGAGAAGGGATATAAACAAGGTTTAGCATGTTCTGGCAAAGGTTTTATCATGGTGAAGTGGTATGAGAGCCTTTTTGATATTCTTAGGGGCTTTGAAAAGAACCAATTTTCATCTATGAACTATAGGGTATCAGCCGTAATAGGTTTATGTATCTATAGCTTGCTTACTAATGTTTATCCTTTTGCTGGTCTGTTCTTTGGCCCACTATCGGCTAGGATTCTATGTGGGATATCTGTCCTCAGTTTGTTTGTCGCTTATAATCACTTATCAAAGCTCATGGATATTTCCCGTGGTTATTTTTTACTTCATCCTTTATCTGCGTTGTTGTTTCTTGGAGCAATGCTAAACTCAATGGTGAAGATTATTAACCGAGGCGGTATCAAATGGCGAGGAACCTTCTATCCCTTAGAAGTATTGAAGAAACATATTTAAGCGCAAGATTAGAACAGCCTTACATCTATGGCCTAAAAAAGCAAAGAGACCTTGCAGGTTGAAACAATTCATGTCGCTGCCGATTAATGCTATGATGATAAGGATGAAATTGAGGCAGCCTAACGAGCATGATCTCACGAGAGTTGTCGAGGAGTTTTTTAGCTGAGTATGATAATTGACCGCTCGGAAACCAAATAAAGTAAGGCTTGAGAAAACTCAAGTCTTTTTTTGTTATAATGCTATTTTCCTTGAGTTATGGTATATAATGGATTGTGAAAAGATCATGCCGAAAAATATAGAAGCGTGAGAGGGGGAGTGATCGGTCGTGAGTACTTCTAAGATACTGACATATATCTTGTACATATTAGTTCTGCTTGGCGCTCTGGCAGTTGCTTCTTGGGAGATGTTTATGATCAAAGTATGGGTAGGTAGAAATTATACACCAATACCAGGGTTTATTGGATCTAGTGTAATTAATATATTATTAGGCTTATTATTGGGGTTAGAACACTTAGTGAAAGAATTCCGCAAGGACGGAAATTGGTCAGTAAATATTATTAGGCTTATTATCATGGGAGTTCCATCAGGTGTTTTTGCTTTTTATTTGGTTTTAATTTTTACGTTACCAATTCGACTTCCAAGTTTCCTTTCCTATAATAACTTGTTCTTTCAGGTCTCAGGAATAATTTTCGGATATACACTTATTACTAGCTTTTATAAGAAAGAGCAATATTAGGGGAGGAGATCAATGAATTCTATAAATGTTAGTCCGATCCCCTTTGGGCAAGGCTAAAGTGCAATAGATAATAGAATTTAACTGCTCGGTTAACATCGGATGTGCCAGCGAGACTTAATGTCTTGTATTTCTGGAAGATCTCTCTTGAGATAAGCAAATAATCAAAGGCCTGAATGAATTGTTCGGGCTTTTCTGCCGAAACTGGTAACAGCAGGTGAAGTGTACACAGAGGACCATATAGGTCATAAGGAGGACCATAACTCCTGAAGCACATTCAGCCTCGTTAACGTGTGTTCGCAAACGGACAAAGTGCAGGTAACCACCTTGATGAAAGACTTTCTGATTACCCCTTTAAAGAAGCCGCCAATGGTTCTTGAGCGGGTAAGGGATAACATAAGATCCGTAAGGGATAGGCTGGTTAATACAATTATTGAAAACAGGAATGTCGAAAAAACATATCCAGTTATGACAGAAGCTCAACGTTTTTCTATTGCGATCCGCCTTATTACGGCCTAGCTGACTACAAGAGCCAAGGGAGTAAGCCATTTTCTAAGGAAGACTACGTCAGGCTAAAAGAATTCCTCTCAAAAATTCATGGGAAGTTCTTACTAAGTATTAATGACCATCCGGAGATTCGGGAGCTTTATTCAGGTTTTAACATTAGCTAGGCAGAAGTAAGATATTCGGTCTGCAGAACCGACAAAACAAGTAAGGCCAGGGAGTTATTCATAAGTAATTATGAAGTGGGGGGGATGAAAATCTTAGCTGCCCCCATCGAAGCCTTGGCTTGGTTTGAGAACGGCAAACCCCACCCCTTAAGATTAAAGCTCGATGGCAAAGAACTTAAAATTAATAAAGTAGTCACTGTGACAGAAGAAAAACTTGCTGGCAACCGGATGCTCCTTTTCCGTTGCCAGTCTGAGATTAACGATGATCTGCGGGCCCTTTGAGCTTAAATATGAACTGAATACGTGTAAGTGGTACACCTGTGGAAGATGTAAACAGGGGAGAGTCGACAAAGCTCTCCCCTTATATCGAAAGGAGGCGTTACCATGGCCATGCCAGCAATACATACTATGCCAGATCGTCCAATAAGGTTACAAGCTTCCCTATCACTTTGATGGGGGCTCTTTTATTTGCCAAAGATCAAGTATATATTAAGGCCTACTTTGCAAAAGCCAGCTCGAAGCGAGTTGTGGCTTTATCTATAATTGATCGACTTTGTAATTTACTTAACTGCAACATAGAGGACGTTTAGAGCATAAAAAAGACGCCGGGGATTAACCGGCGCTTTGTCACACTTTTATGGACATGGTCATATAGTGTAGTAGATCAGTTGGAAGTTTTTTCTTAGGGACAGAAACCCGGTGTGTAGGGGAGCGCGCCGGGCTTCTGCTTTTTTGAGAGAGGACTTAAATGTTCTCCTTTTTTCCGAGGATTTAGAACAATGGTACTCACTAGAATATATATAATCCTGTCTAATAAGCATTGGGAGTTCTTTGATATTTTTTCGACCACTTATGACATGTTTTCCCCAAGCATATATGCAATAATAAGCTAAGAGAGGAGTGATCCACTTGCTCTGCCATAATAAGACTCTTGGTCAGCAAATAGCCCAAACGAGGAAAAAGCGACAGCTATCTCAAGCTCAGTTAGCCGCTATAACAGGAATGAACCCTAAGTTTTTAAGTAATATTGAAGCAGGCCATAAGGCTAGAATTCGGATTTATACGCTTGCTCGGTTGGCAGCTGGACTTGGGGTTTCGATTGATGAGTTAGCTGGACAACTTTGAATATCTATTTCGTCCCCAATCTGTCCCCAAATCTTTTTGACGAATGATTATATTCAATTTATACCTTAGTGGAATACGAGAGATAAAAGAAAAAACCCTTGAATATCAAGGGTTTCAGCATTTTCATTATGGTGCGGTCAAGAGGACTTGAACCTCCATGCCCTTGCGAGCACTAGAACCTGAATCTAGCGCGTCTGCCAGTTCCGCCATGACCGCGTGACATTGATTATTATATGAGATGATAGGCAGTTTGTCAATTTAATTTTTAAAAAATGAAGTCTACTCGGTATAGGGAAATCGCATTTTAATTCCCCCAAGGATCTATGCTAGAATATACACTTATATGAAAGACTGAAAAACTCCTACATGCTAGGAGTTTTTCATATTGGCACCTTTTCCTTGGCTTTGTGTTACCGGTCATCAGGAGGTTAAATAGATTGGAGGAGAATTAGATGAGTATGGGAGTTTTTTTAGGAGCCTACGTTCTCTGGAACAGTTACGTCTTTATTGCCATGGGGAGAGATAAACGGCGGGCTAAGCTGAACCGCTGGAGGATTTCTGAATCAAGTTTACTCTTAATGGGAGCGGCCCTTGGCGGAGTGGGGCTATATGCCGGAATGAAGTATTTTCATCATAAAACAAAACATGCTAAGTTCAGAATAGGATCACCGCTTCTGATCTTGTTGAATCTCCTGGTCGTGGTATTGTTTTACTATATTGGGTGGTATAGGATTATCTAGCTCATATTTATCATAATGATAATTATGAGGAAGGATATTATCATTTTGAAACGAATAGTTAGGTAAGACTCAAAAAGCAAAGTCCTTAAACATTAAATAAGCCAAAGCTTAAAAGTTAAAGTTTAAGGGTTAATAGTCATATTAACTGACATTCTGAGAAATAATACTTTTAATGGGGGTAGCTTAATGGTTGAACTTATGGCCGTTAAAGATTATGCACAACAGATTGCGGAAGCTATTGCTACTGTCGTGAAAATCGATATCGAGATAGCGGATCATAAATTAATGCGGATTGCCGGGACGGGCAGATACCAGAAGCTTGTTGGTCAATCTATGGATCGGCAAGGGTATATCTACCAGGAAGTCTTGCGGACCGGGCATCAGTTTGTTATTGAAACCCCGGGGATACATCCTTTGTGTGCCCCGTGTAAGGCGCGGGGGAATTGCTCTGAGAAGTACGAAGTTGTCTCTCCCATCAATGTCGATGATAAAGCTGTCGGGGCGATTGGATTGATCTGCTTCACAGAGGCTCAAGCTAAACTCATTCAGGAGAATCAGCAGTCCTATCTGATTTTCTTAACTAAGATGGCGGAAACCATCGCGCTAAAGTTGAAAGAGCAAGAGTTTTTAGCAGGGCTGGTTTCAGCGAATCACTATCTTAATTCAATTATCGATTGTTTGGAAGAAGGGCTGATAACTGTAGATCTTGAGGGGAATGTTCTCCACTATAACCAATCTGCCAAACGCTTGTTCAGTGCTAACCTGCTAACTCCCAGGACTCATTTGAAGAGCTTATTTTCCCCGCAGATAGTCTCTGACATTCTAAGGGTGGGGACTAATGTGGACGAAGTTATTGAACGAGAAGTTCAATTAGAAACCAAAAAGAATAAGGCGCAAATGATCCTAAGGGCTTTGCCCATTGATAGTGAAGGTGGAGTTAAGAGCATTGGTGTAACTCTGCGGCCATTTGATGAAATTGGACGAATTGTTCATCGCCTCTCCCTCCAAGATGCGGGATACACTATTGAGGATATTTTAGGTGTTAGTGATACGGTGCAGCAAATTCGGGAACGTGCTAAGGTTGTGGCAGCCAGCCAGTCGACAGTTCTCATTCGGGGGGAAAGCGGAACCGGCAAGGAAATGCTGGCACGCTCCATTCATAATCTGAGTTCCAGACAACAAGGGATGTTCATGGCAATTAACTGTACAGCAATCCCGGAAGCCCTTCTGGAAAGCGAGCTTTTCGGGTATGAGGAAGGTGCCTTTACCGGTGCTCGTAAAGGAGGGAAGATTGGAAAGTTTGAATTAGCCAATAAAGGTACGCTTTTTCTCGATGAAATTGGGGATATGCCTTTGTTTTTGCAGGCCAAGATTCTTCGAGTGCTGCAGGAGCGTCAGATCGAGCGGATCGGTGGCATAGTGCCCATCCCTGTCGATGTTCGAGTTATTGCAGCAACCCACCGCAACCTTGAGGAAATGATGGCTAAGGGAGAGTTTCGAGAAGATCTCTACTATCGGATCAATGTAATCCCTATAGACATAAAACCTTTGCGGGAACGTAAGGAGGATATCCAGATTTTATGCGAACATTTTATTAATGGATTTAACCAGCGGCTTAATAAGAATGTTCGATTTTTATCGGATAGATTCCGACAAAGGTTGGTAGAATACAGCTGGCCGGGGAATGTTCGTGAATTACAGAACATCATTGAATACGCAATGAATTTGGCTAATGACTCAACCTTAACTGAGGAACACTTGTCGCCAAGGCTTAAGAACAATCAGGCCTTGAATCTGGAAGATGAATTTAATCTGGAAAAGGTTGAGCGGGAGACTATCCTGCGTTGTTATCAGATGTTTGGTGGAGGGGTTCAAGGCAAGGAAAAAGCCGCCAAAGCTTTGGGGATTGGGATAGCGACACTCTATCGCAAGCTTGCCCGTTATAACATAGAATAAGAAATCAGTGGTAGGCCTTATCAAAATGATTAGGGCCTACCAAATTGATAATTTATTATCAATTTGGTAACAAGGGTGGCTATAGGCTGGAATGAGTTTTGAGATAAGTAAGGCCTATCAATGTGATAACTTAGTTTTAGGTGCAAAAATGGGAAAGCGGGCTGTTTGCCCATTATTCGACATTATGATTAGTTGGCATGAATTTTGCACCTTTACATATGCTAAACGTTAATGGGTTCAATTAATTGGGTTCAATAATTGTTAGGGACGGGAGGAAAACAAAATGGCTTATACAGTTGTAGGAAAAAGCGTTAGAAGAGTCGATGCTGTAGCCAAAGTGACGGGCAAGGCCAAATATACGGATGATTTTTCTGAACGAAATATGTTAGTTGGGAAAATTCTGCACAGTCCCTATGCGCATGCCCTTGTTAAATCAATCGATGTCAGCAAGGCGAAAGCCCTGCCGGGGGTCGAGGCTGTTCTTACGTACAAAGATTTGCCGGATATTCGCTATGCTACAGCAATCCCGGGTATAATCGAGGCTATTGCTACTGATGACATGACTGTTGCAGAGCTTAAATATGGCACGGCGGGGCATCCCTATTCTCTTGAGGAAAATCATCGAGATAAAGAGGATCGCAATATTTTAACTCGGAAAGCTAGGTTTGTCGGAGACAATATTGCAGCAGTGGTTGCCATTGATGATTTGACCGCCTCGAAGGCTTTGAAATTAATTGAGGTGGAATACGAAGAATTAGAAGTTTTGACAAGTACTGATGCGGCCCTTAAAGAAGGAGCGCCACTCATTCATGATGATTGCGAGGGGAACATTCTATCTTCGCATGGATATGAAATAGGAAATCTTGAAGAAGCTTTACAGGAATCGGATCATGTCATTGAAGGTGAATATGAGACGAGCATTGTTCAGCACTGTCATTTAGAAAATCAAGTATCTCATGCTTATGTTGATTCGGATCGAAGAATTGTTATCATGACCTCGACCCAGATTCCCCATATTGTGCGCCGGATTGTCGCCCAATCCCTTGGGATCTCCTGGGGGCGGGTACGGGTGATCAAGCCTTATGTAGGGGGCGGGTTCGGTAATAAGCAGGATGTCTGTATTGAGCCCTTAAATGCCGCTATGAGCTTAGCGGTCGGTGGTCGACCTGTAAGATTAGAACTGTCCCGTGAAGAGGCGATGATTGATACACGTACTCGCCATGCCTTTAAGTTTAAAATCCGGACAGGGATTAATAATGATGGAAAAATCAATGGTATTCATATATCCGCCGTCTCCAACACGGGAGCTTATGCATCCCACGGACATTCCATTGCCAGCAGCGGGGGAGGAAAGTTCCGTTACCTTTACCCGACTAAGGCCTTAAAATATGATCCGATAACTGTGTACACTAACCTGCCGGTGGCTGGGGCAATGCGTGGGTATGGTACTCCCCAGATCTTCTTCGCCTTTGAATCTCACATCGAGGATATTGCCAAACAGCTTAACCTGGATCCCATCGAGATTCGGAAGAAAAATGTCGTCAAGGAAGGTCATGTCGACCCATTAAGTAAAAACACAATTCGAAGCTGCAGTATCCGTGAGTGTATCGATAAAGGCAGAGAGTTAATCAAGTGGGATGCTAAGAAAGCCTTGTATAAAAATCAAACCGGAGATATCCGTCGAGGGTTGGGTATGGCTTGCTTTAGCTATGCTTCAGGAACCTATCCAGTAGCCTTAGAACTGGCGGGTGCTCGAATTGTGATGAATCAAGATGGTTCGGTTCAGCTTCAGCTGGGTGCTACTGAAATTGGTCAAGGAAGCGACACGGTCTTTGCGCAAATGGTGTCCGAAGTCCTGGGAATTCCAATGTATATGGTACATGTGATAAGTACTCAGGATACGGATATTACTCCCTTTGATACTGGGTCTTATGCCTCCAGACAAACTTATGTCTCCGGGATGGCTGTGGAAAAGGCAGCCTTAGAGGTGAAAAAGAAAGTTCTTGCTTTCGCTAGCAGCATGACAGATGTTCCGGCTCATCTGTTAGACCTTAAGGAGCAAGCCGTTGTCTTTAAAGAATCGGGAGAAAAGGTCCTTGGGCTGGAAGTGGTTGCGATGCAATCCTATTATGACAGAGTTAATGCTCAGCCCATAACCAGCGATGTCTCCAATAATGCTCGCATTAATGCTATCCCTTTTGGGGTTACTTTTGCCGAAGTAGAAGTGGATATGAAGACTGGAAAAATTAAGATCTTAGAAATCTACAATGTCCATGACTCGGGTAAGATTGTCAATCCACTTTTGGCAGAGGGACAAGTTCATGGCGGAGTCAGCATGGCCATCGGTTATGCATTGTCAGAGCAATTGCTCTTTGATGAGAAGACGGGTAAACCTCTTAATAATAATCTGTTGGATTATAAACTTCCGACCATCATGGATACTCCGGATATTGGCGCGGCCTTTGTTGAGAAAGAGGATCCTACCGGACCCTTTGGCGTCAAATCCTTAGGAGAACCTCCGATTGTTTCTCCTGCCCCTGCAATTCGTAATGCGGTACTGGATGCCACTGAGGTTGCTTTCAATCGGATACCTATGAATCCACAGCGTGTCTTTGAAAAGTTTAAAGAAAAGGGATTAATCTAGTAAGGCGGTGATGAGATGTACGATATTAAAGGATACTACGATGCTGAAACCGTGAGCGAAGCAACTGCCCTGCTTGCGGAAAACCCTAATCTGAAAATAATTGCCGGCGGTACTGACGTGCTCATCAAAATGCACGGAGGGCAACTGGAAGATGCTGAGCTCCTGAGTTTACGTAAGATTAAATCCTTGGAAAAAATTGATTTGGCAGATGACGGGACGATTGTTATCGGTGCTATGGCAACCTTTTCTATGGTTTTTCATAACCCTATCCTGAAGGATTTAATTCCCATTTTAACAGAAGCAGCCATCTCTATGGGGGGGCCGCAAATCAGAAACATTGCGACCATCGGCGGAAATGTTTGTAACGGTGCCACATCTGCTGACAGTGCCTCATCCTTGTTCGCTCTCAACGCTCAGCTGAAATTAGAAAGTAAAAATGGACAACGGGTTGTTCCAATCCGGGAGTTTTATCTGGGACCCGGCAAGGTTGCCATTAATCCCGGGGAAATTCTCACAGAGGTTCGCATAGCTCCCGAAGACTACAAGGGTTTTGCTGGGCATTACATCAAGTTTGCCATGCGTGAAGCCATGGACATCGCCACCCTGGGAGTAGCTGTTGTTTGTAAAGTGCAAGGCGGAAATTTCGAAGATGTCAGAATTGGCCTGGGCGTTGCCGGCCCCACACCTTTAAGATGTCTTGAAGCAGAAGAGTATGCCAAGGGTAAGAAAATTTCCTCGGATACCCTGGCGGAGATAGGAAAGCTGGCGGTTAAATCGGCAAAGGCGCGAACTTCATGGCGGGCTTCTAAAGAATATCGGGAACATTTAGTGGAAGAGCTTACTCAAAGAGCTTTGAAGACGGCAGTTGTCAGTGCAGGAGGTGCGGAAGTTGTATAAACGAATTGCCTTTACCGTGAATGGAAAAGCTTATAATTTTGAAGTTGATGTGCGAGAGTCCTTGCTGGATGTCTTAAGAAGTCATTTAGGTTTTACAGGTGCCAAGCAAGGCTGCGGGGTAGGAGAATGTGGTGCCTGCAGCGTCCTTATCGATGGTGTTCCTACAGATACTTGCATTTACTTAGCAGTTTGGGCTGATGGCAAGGAGATTCGAACCATCGAGGGTGTGGCGGAAAAGAATGGAGAACTTTCAGAGGTGCAAAAAGCCTTCGTTGACGAAGGTGCTGTACAGTGCGGGTTTTGTACTCCCGGACTGGTATTAACCACCACGGCCTTAAAAGAGAGTGGAAAAGATTACACCCGGGAAGAGTTAAAGCGAGAGCTGTCGGGACATTTGTGCCGTTGTACCGGGTATCAGAACATTTTAAAAGCAGCGGAAAAGTCTTTAGAGGGGCATGTTTGCACTTGCGTTGACAGCCCTCATTATAAAGGGGAATAACAGGTTTCTGCCGAGGAAGTCTTGGCTTCCTAGGCAGGTTTAAATTATATTAAAGAGAATTGAGGCTTGGTAAATAATGATGAGTGATAAAATGATCCCGATTCCCTTCCCGAAGCTCGTGAATTGGATGCTGGAGGAGTACAAACGATCTCATACTATCTTTGGGGTTTCTGACGTTAAGTTTTTCCAAAAGAAAAACGATAACCAAATTGGACTTTTTGGGGAGACTATGGACACTCCCGTGGGTCCGGCAGCCGGTCCCCATACCCAGCTGGCTCAAAATATTATTGCTTCCTATCTGAGCGGAAGTCGTTTCTTTGAATTAAAATCAGTTCAAATCATGGATGAATTAGAGATTCCTAAGCCTTGTATTTTGGCAGAAGATGAGTGCTATAACACGGAGTGGTCAACGGAACTCCCGATCATGGGTGCTTTTGATGAGTACGTAAAAGCTTGGTTTGCCCTCCATATTCTCCAAAAAGAGTTGTTTGGGCAAAATGACCGACGTTTTATGTTTAATATGAGCGTTGGCTATGACCTGAAAGGTATTCAATCTCCCAAAGTTGATGAATTCATTGAAGGGCTTAAGGATGCTTCAAATACTGAGGTCTTTAAGAAGTGCAAGGCCTCTCTGTTAGAGAGTCTTAATCAGTTTAAGTCTGTTGATCAAGCTTTTGTTGAGGGAATCTCTCCGACTATTTGTACCTCTATCACCTTGTCAACCATGCATGGTTGTCCTCCGGCAGAGATTGAGGCTATTATTAAATACCTGATCAGTGAAAAGAAACTGCACACCTTCGTCAAGATGAATCCGACACTTTTAGGATATGAATATGTCAGAAATACCTTCGACAAAATGGGTTATAAGTATATTCAGCTTAAAGAAGAGTCCTTCACCCATGATCTTCAGTTCAATGATGGTGTGGAGATGCTGAAGCGTCTTAAAGTTTTCGCTAAAGAGAATCAAAAAGACTTTGGCGTCAAAATGTCTAACACCTTGCCGGTGAAGATTGGCAGATCTGAGCTGCCCGGGGAAGAAATGTATATGTCCGGTCGAGCCCTTTATCCTTTAACCATTAATCTGGCCTATAAATTGGCTTCGGAATTTGACGGGGATCTGAATATCTCTTATTCCGGCGGAGCGGATGCCTTTAATATTGACCGGATCTTTGAAACTGGAATTCAGCCGATTACCGTTGCCACAACCTTGCTGAAGCCCGGGGCCTATCTGCGCTTTAAACAAATGGCGGATATCTTAGATCCTCTCATGGGTAAAAAAGCTTCCGGCAAACTTGATATGGAGAAACTAAAAGCCTTGGCGGAAAGTGCTTTTGCTGATGCCAATCATATTAAGGAAAAGGGAGACCTGATCAATCGTAAGACTGAGCTTAAGCTTCCTGTTCTGGATTGCTTTATCGCTCCGTGTACCGTGGGATGTCCGATTGAACAGGATGTTCCGGAATATCTCCGTTTGGTAGGAGAAGGGCGTTATGAGGAAGCTTTTGATGTAATTGTTTCCAAGAATCCATTCCCCTTCATCACAGGTACAATTTGTACCCATAACTGTATGACTAAGTGTACTCGGTTGGATTATGATGAATCCGTTCATATCCGCGGCCAGAAATTAGTTGCGGCAGAAAAAGGCTATGATGCCTATATGCAAAAGCTTCCTACCCTTAAACCTGAGTCTTCGGCTAAAGTGGCCGTAATAGGAGCGGGCCCATCCGGACTGGCTGCTGCTTACTTCCTGGCTAAAGGCGGCCTGGAGGTTACGGTATTCGACAAGCGGGCCAAGGCTGGCGGTACTGTTGAATATGTAATCCCGGATTTCAGAATTTCCCGAGAAGCAATCGATAAGGATATTAAGCTTATCGAAAGAATGGGTGTAAAGTTCGAGTTTGGCATTGATCCTAACTTTTCGGTTGCGGATTACAAAGCTAAAGGTTTTCAGTATGTTTATCTGGCTATTGGGGCGGGTAAAACCAATAATCTGGATATCGAAGGAGATCAAGATCGAGTAATGGGAGCGATTCCTTTCTTGGAAGCTTTTAATGCCGATAAAGATGCTCTAAAACTAGGGAAGAACGTTGCTGTTGTTGGCGGTGGGAACTCTGCTATGGACGCTGCCAGAGCTGCTCTCAGAGTCAAGGGCGTTGAGAATGTCTATATCGTTTATCGCAGAACCAAAGATTACATGCCGGCTGATCATGAAGAATTAATTTACGCCGAGGAAGATGGCGTAATCTTCAAAGAACTCCTGGCCCCTGTTTCCCTAAGCGGCGGAATCTTCAAATGTCAGAAGATGGAGCTTGGTCAAGCGGATACATCCGGGCGTAGAAAGCCGGTAGCCATAGCGGGTTCCTATGAAGAATTACCGGTAGATACTGTGTTATCAGCAATTGGTGAACTGATCGATTATGATCTACTGAAACAAAACGGTATTGCGATTGGGGAAAAAGGCCAGATCTCCGTTAATGAAGACACCCTTGAAACCAACGTGGAAAATGTCTACCTCGGTGGGGATGCTCTTGTCGGTCCTTGGACGGTAGTTGGTGCTGCTAAGCATGGTACTGTAGCAGCTAAAGCAATTCTGGAAAAAGAGCAGCGTGTCTTCAAGCAGGAGTATGTGAATCAGATTTCCTTTGATAATGAAAAACAGTTGCTGGAGATTGCCGAAAAGAAAGGCGTTATGAAACCTGTTGCTGATCACAAGCTGGAATCAGAGCGCTGCTTAGAGTGCAACAAAGTTTGCAATATCTGTGCAGAGGTCTGTCCGAACCGTGCTAACCTTATGATTCCGGTTAATGGTAAGGGTTTGACCAATATGAATCAGATTTTACACGTAGACGGCATGTGTAACGTTTGCGGTAACTGCGGAACCTTCTGTCCCTATTCCAGTGAGCCTTACAAAGTTAAATTGACTTTATTCTGGACGGAAAAAGATTTTATGGATAGTCCTAATGTTGGCTTCTACTTCTTGGATGACGGCTCGAATGGCGAGTTTATGCTTCGGTTTGATGAGCAGATAGCTAAGGTAAAGTTCGATCAATCAGGCAATACAGATGTTAAAATTGACGAAAAGATTGCAGCTTTTATTTGGACCATTTATAAAGACTATGAACACCTGTATAAAGTTTTGAACTAATGCACATATTGAGAGAGGTCGCATTTTCAAAAAAATGAGGCCTCTCTAAGACTCCAAAGACCCGAGAGAGTCGCAACTTCGTTTCAGTAGCAAAATTTAAATTTTTTATGATCGTATTGCTAGGCTGAATTGTCATTATCAATACGGTAGCATTCCTATCAAAATGATAGGATTACATAATTGCCTGCATAGAGTGATCTGGAAGCCGATGAGGCAGGAAGTAATTCTGAATTTGTCAATGGGCGTTATCAAAACGATAAGTTTTATTGAGAATTCAGTAGAAAAAGGTCGTGTCTTAGGCACCTTTAGTTCAATCTGTCGAGTTGGCACGAATATTGCTACTGAAACAAAAGCATGGGAACAAATAGTCCTAACCAGGATCCTTGACCCAAAATTTTATGCTTTGGCTCTAGACCTAGTAAGTGCTGTTAGGCTTACAAGGTAGTTCGAGCGAAGTAAACCCCTTGAATTAGTTGCGGGACTTATCTCAAGGACGACATTCATAAGGAGGTGACTATTGTTTTACTTATTTAACCGCATTGAAAATAAGGAGGAAAGTTACTAATGGCTAATACAAACAACGGTGTCGCACCGGTTGACGAAATGTTACCTGCCGGGAAACTCTTTTTGTATGGATTACAACACGTACTTGCTATGTATGCCGGAGCAGTTGCTGTACCTTTGATTATCGCCGGAGCAGCAAAGTTAACACCGGCAGAAACTGCCTTTTTAATTAACGCCGACTTATTCACTTGTGGACTTGCTACCTTACTCCAAACCTTAGGGATTTGGAAAATCGGAATCAAAATTCCTGTTATTCAAGGTGTAACCTTTGCAGCCGTAACGCCTATGGTGATCATGGCCCAGAGCGGCGGTATGCCCCTAATCTTTGGATCTGTTATTGTTGCCGGTCTATTTACATTTTTAGCTGCTCCCTTCTTTAGTAAACTAATTCGCTTCTTTCCGCCCATTGTTACGGGAACCATTATTACCATCATCGGAGTTTCGCTCTTGCCCGTTGGTATCAACTGGGCCGGTGGGGGATTGGGCAATAAGAATTTTGGTTCTATGACCTTTATTTTTATCTCAGCTATTGTTCTTCTTAGCATTCTCCTAATCAATAAATTATTCAAGGGTTTTGTTTCACACATCGCCGTATTATTAGGTTTAATTGTTGGTCTAATTGTTGCCATACCATTTGGGTTGGTGAGCTTTTCAGAAGTAGCCAATGCTCCATGGTTTGGAATTACAATACCGTTCCACTTTGGGTTCCCGGTATTTGATCTTGGCGCGATTATCTCTATGGTTCTGGTTATGCTGGTTGTTATGGTTGAATCCACCGGAGATTTCCTGGCAATCGGAGAAATCGTTGGTAAAAAGATTGGTCAGGATGAACTCACCGCAGGCCTTAGAGCTGACGGCTTAGCGACGGCCCTTGGTGGAATTCTTAATGCCTTTCCTTACACTGCCTTTGCCCAAAACGTTGGCTTGGTAGGCTTAACAGGGGTAAAAAGCCGTTTTGTTGTTGCAACATCAGGTGTGATCTTAGTTGTCTTAGGTTTATTCCCTAAAATGGCTACAATTATTGCCTCTCTCCCTAACGCAGTACTGGGAGGAGCGGGAATTGCCATGTTTGGTATCGTTGCCGCCAGTGGAATAAAAGCTCTTGCTAAAGTAGACTTTGAGAATAACCCGAATAACATGTTTATTGTTGCGATTAGCGTTGGAATTGGTTTAATTCCAGTATTAGTTCCGAACTTCTTTCAGAACTTCCCTGCTTGGAGTCAAACCATTATGCATAGCGGAATTACCTTAGGTTCTCTCACAGCTATCATTCTCAATGCTTTCTTTAATGGAAGCAAAGGTGCCGGAGATTTAGAAGAACTTAAAGCTAACGCTGGAATTCGCGAGTAATAGTAATGGGGGGTGAGAGAGTTTCCTCTCTCACCCTTTCCTGATTCTTGATAAATTCGTACATTTGAAGGGGTTTTAGAAAATGACAGTTGATTTATCCGTTATGTACTGCGGCATAAAACATGATAGCCCCTTTATCTTAGCCCCTTCACCCACAACGGATCATGTGGATCGTTTGATTCAGGCTTTTGAAGCCGGATGGGCTGGGGCCGTCTTAAAGACTGTTGCTGTTGATTCGCGAATTGTAAGTCGTGTTTTCCCCATGGTTACCAGCCTGAAACGAGAGAAGGCCTTCATCGGTCTGCAAAACATTGATCTTGTTTCCGAGCACTCAGTTGATATTGTTGAACAGAATGTAAAAGTCCTAAAAAAGAAATTTCCCCATAAAGTTGTCGTTCCCAGTATCATGGCCTTTACCAAGGAGGATTGGCAATCCTTAACCCAGCGTTTTGTTAAGGCGGGAGCGGATATTATTGAGTGTAGTATCTGGCATCCCCATGGTACAGAATGGACTCTATGTACTAAAGTTGATGAACCGGTAGGAACTGAACAAATCGCCGGTTGGGTTAAAGAAGTAGCGGGAGATGTTCCCATCGTTATCAAATTATCTGCCTCAGATTCCGATATCATTGCCACGGCTGCAGCGGTAGAGCGCAGTGGTGCTAATGGAGTCAGTGCAATCAATACCATTAAAAGTATTACCGGAGTCAATTTAGAAACCTTAATACCTTATCCCAATATAGCAGGGGTTTCAACCTATGGAGGACTTTCCGGTCCGGCCTTGAAACCAATTGCCTTACGCTGCACAGCTGAGATTGCCCAAAAGGTTAATTTAGATATTGCGTCCAGCGGAGGAATTACAACTTGGCAGGATTGTGCTGAATTTCTTCTTCTGGGAGCCAGTACTTTGCAGTTGTGCACCGCTGTCTTGCGTTTTGGCATAGGAATCATTGAAGAACTAAAACAGGGCTTAGAAGGTTGGATGATGGAAAAGGGTTTTCAAAATCTAACTGACGTGATTGGTAAGTCATTGCCCTATCTGGTTGAGCACTCTCGACTTCCGAGAGGGATACAAGTCGTTTCCCAAATCAATGAAGAGGCCTGTAATGCCTGCGGGGCTTGTTACACTGCTTGTCATTCCGGTGGGCATGGAGCAATCAGCTTTTTCGAGGGGCTGCCTCAGGTGGATGTGAATACTTGCATAGGGTGCGGACTTTGCCACTCTATGTGTTTTATGAAGGCGATATCTTTAATCCGGCCTAATGGTAAACCAAGCAGTGGGTTTTAGAGTACCAGCATGTCGGATTATTTAAATAAGTAGTTATCAACATTTATGATCACTAACTAACCAACTTTAATAGAGAGGATGAAGATCGTATGATTCTAGTCGCAAATGGTACAGTCTTAACCTTGGGGAAAAGTAATCAAGTAATTCCAAACGGCGGGGTTCTGATCCAGGATAGTAAAATTGTTGAGGTGGGTTCAACCCCAGATTTACAAAAACGTTTTCCGGAGGCGGAATTCATTGATGCTCATGGAAAAGTAATTATGCCGGGTATGATTAATACTCATATGCATCTCTATAGTACCTTCGCCAGAGGAATGGATTCCAAGAGTAAACCGCCAAAGAGCTTTGGAGATATTTTAGAGGGGCTTTGGTGGAAGCTTGATAAACTGTTAACAATTGATGACGTCTATTATAGCGGCCTAACTCCCTTGATTGAGTGCATTAAGACGGGGACAACCACAATTATCGATCATCATGCCAGCCCAATGGCTATCACGGGAAGTTTATCAACTTTAGCTAAAGCAGCTAAAGAAATGGGAGTCCGGGCTGCCTTTTGTTATGAAGTCTCAGATCGAGATGGGGATGAGATTGCTCAAGAGGGAATTAAAGAGAATGTCGACTTTATTGCCGAGTGTCAGGCCAAGCCGGACTCTATGGTGGCAGGGATGTTTGGACTTCATGCTTCACTGACTTTATCCGATGAAACCTTGACGAAGTGCAGCGAGGAAGCTAAACGTTTAGGAGCAGGATTCCACGTTCATGTCGCCGAAGGAAAAGAAGATTTAGACGACAGTCTCTCTAAATATGGAATGAGGGTGGTTGAACGACTAAACAAATTTGGGATCTTAGGACCAAAAAGTATTGCTGTACACTGTGTACATATCGACGATCACGAAATTGACCTTTTAAAGACTACTCAAACCCAAGTTGTGCATAATCCTGAATCCAACATGGGAAATGCTGTGGGTGTGACACCGGTTCTGAAAATGTTAAGTGCAGGTGTTAAGGTAGGACTGGGGACAGATGGGTACACCTGTGATATGTTCGAGAGCGGAAAAGTGGCAAATATCCTGCACAAACATGCATCTGCTGATCCCAGCGTTGCTTGGGGTGAAGTGCCGCAAATGCTCTATGGAAATAACCCTGAGATTGCCTCAGATTTATTCGGCGGAAAGTTTGGGGAGTTGACCGCAGGAGCTTGGGCAGATATTATTGTTGTTGACTATGTACCACCGACTCCTCTGGGTTCAAACAATTGGAGCGGGCATCTCCTTTTCGGTGTTTCAGGGCGGTCTGTTGAAACAACCATAATCAATGGTCGTGTGCGCATGCTCGATCGAAAGCTCATTGATATTGATGAAGAGGCTATTGGTGCTCGTTCAAGAGAGTTGGCACAGGCACTTTGGAATAGAATTTGAGGTGATCTTTGATGAAAAATGTGTTAGGACTGCGCTGCATTGATTGCGGAAAGCAAGTCCCAGCAGTGGCGGGAACCTATACCTGCCCGACGTGTGGCAAAACCGGCGGCATCATGGATGTGGAATACGATTACAAGGTGATTAACCAAATGACATCCCGTGAGCAGCTAGCCCAGTCGAAGGACTATTCGATTTTTCGCTACATGCCTTTTCTGCCCATCGGGCCGGATTCTGCCCGCCCTCATTTGAGAGTTGGCTGGAGTCCTCTTTATAAACCTCAGGGTTTGGGAAAAAGCTTAGGTATGAGTAATCTTTATGTCAAAGATGACGGTCAGAACCCGACGGCATCTCTTAAAGATCGAGCTTCGATTATTGCTGTTATTAAAGCTGTCGAAGAAAAGGCCCCCACAGTTGCCGCATCTTCTACCGGTAATGCAGCCTCCTCCTTGGCTGGCAGTGCGGCGGCTATGGGTATTAAGTCCGTAATATTTGTGCCAAGCCGTGCACCTCAAGGAAAGGTAGCTCAATTACTGATTTTTGGAGCTACGGTCATCAGTGTTCAAGGATCTTATGAAGATACATTCAGACTATCCGCTGAGGCGATTGAACGATTTGGCTGGTATAACCGCAATGCGGCTATCAATCCCTACCTGGTTGAAGGTAAAAAGACAGTTGCCCTGGAAATTGCCGAACAATTAAACTGGGAGGTGCCGGATTGGGTTATCCTTTCCGTTGGGGATGGCTGTACAATAGCGGGGGTCTGGAAGGGCTTTAAGGATCTTTATAATGCAGGCTGGATTGACCGCTTACCGAAAATCGCGGGAGTGCAGTCAACTGGCTGTTGTCCACTGGTAGATGCTTTTGTGGAAAATCGTCCTTGGCGTCCCAAGGAAGAGAACACCATCGCTGATAGTATCGCTGTCGGTGTGCCTCGTAATCCGGATAAGGCTTTAAATGCAGTTCGGGAATCCGGTGGGACAATGGTTGCTGTGTCAGATGAGGAAATCCTGGCAGCCATGCGAGAACTGGGTAGAACCAGCGGCATTTTTGGCGAGCCGGCGGGAGTAACAGGAACTGCCGGACTTAAGGTCTTGGTGGAAAAAGGCGTGATTGGCGCCGACGAAAAAGTAGTATCAATTGTCACCGGTAATGGGTTAAAGGACGTTCAAAACGCCATTAAAGCAGTTGGTGAGCCGATTAGGGTTGAGCCTTCCCTTAAGGAACTGCTGGTTAAGCTCGAAGGAAAAGTCTGAAGCCGGAATCATAACACGAATTGAAGGAGGACTAATATGAGAAGCTTGATAAATTTAGAAATTAATGAAGAGCAGCTTAAGAAATCCGTACAAAGTGTTAAAGAAAAAAATATTGTTATCCCTACCTTGGCCCAGATGAAGGATCCGAATAAGATACCTGAATCAGTTAAAGAGAAACTGAAAAAAACTGGCTTATGGGATGTTGACCCAATTAACTTATTCAGAATTTCTTGGAAGAACCAACCGGTTAAAGAAGGCGGTTTATTCAATCCGCTGCCGAATTATGTGGAAATCCCTTCTGAAATTTCAGGGGTTAAAGCCAGAATTATTGCTATGGCAGGTAAGTATTTCCCCACCGGTGCCCATAAGGTTGGAGCAAGTTTTGCTTGTTTAGTTCCTCGTTTAGTAACGGGACAATTTGATCCTAAATATCATGAAGCTGTTTGGCCTTCAACGGGGAACTACTGTAGAGGCGGTGCCTACAATTCCGCGTTATTAGGTTGCAAATCCATTGCTATTTTGCCTGAAAATATGAGCAGAGAGCGTTTCGAATGGCTGAAGACCGTTGCCGGGGAAATTATCGCCACTCCAGGCAGTGAAAGCAATGTTAAGGAAATCTATGATAAGACCTGGGAACTGCGCAGAACCCGGGATAATGTTGTGATATTTAATCAGTTTGGTGAACTGGGCAATCATTTGTGGCATTATGAAGTCACAGGAAATGCTATGCATGAAATTATCAAAGCTGAAATGGGCGAGAAGGGGAAATTGGCAGGGGTTTGCTTAACTTCCGGTTCTGCCGGTACCCTGGGCAGCGGAGACTACTTAAAAGATCAGTATCCCCATGCCAAGATCGCCGTCGGTGAAGCTTTACAATGCCCAACCTTACTGGATAATGGTTTCGGAGAACACAGAATTGAAGGAATTGGGGATAAACATATTCCTTGGGTTCACAATGTTAAAAATACGGATATGGTTATTGCTATTGATGACAATGATAGCTTGGGGCTGTTCCGTCTCTTTAATGAACCGGCAGGACAGGACTATTTGAGAGAGCAAGGGATTTCGGAAGAGGTCATTGCTAAGCTTTCTTGGGTAGGAATTTCCGGAGCGGCAAATATTTTATCTTGCATCAAATTTGCCAAGTACTATGAGTTAACCGAGGATGATATTGTCATTACTGTCCTGACAGATTCGGCAGAAATGTATCAGTCCAGATTAAAAGAAATGGAAGAAGAACGGGGCAAAGTCTACAATGCAGTAAATGCCGCCGTCGACCATAATAGAAACGTACTGGGTGTCAGAACTGACTCCATGGAAGAACTGACCTATCTTACTAGAAAACGCATCCATAACCTCAAATATTACACTTGGATTGAGCAGCAAGAGTATGACTTGAGCGAACTGAATGCCCAATGGTACGATTATGATAATTACTGGGGACGACTCCACCAGATGGCTCCCGAACTGGATAAATTAATCGAACAGTTCAACGCAATGACCGGCGTGTCGTAGGGCGTGTCGTAGGGACGGTCCTTTTAACACGTTTTTTGTAAATTAATAGTTGACAACTCGAAAGAGGCAGGGGTTCTTGCATAGGAACCGCTGCTTCTTTTTATACTAATTAGGAAAGAAAGGATGCTGGTGGAAATGACAATTTTAATAAAAAATGCTTCCTATATTATAAGTTTTAATGATCGAGACGAGATATTGGAGAATGCAGATCTTCTCATAGAAGGAAATAAAATAACTGCCGTAGGGCGGAATTTGAGCTTGAACCCTATGGATAATCCTCAGATTATTGACGCTCAGGGAATGGCTGTCCTTCCAGGCTTGGTGAATACTCATCACCACCTCTATCAGACCTTATTTCGCGGACTTCCTGAAGTTCAGGGGATGCCTCTCTTTTACTGGCTGGTTAATCTCTATGAGTTTTGGCGGCATATCATCCCCGATGCTGTCTATTATGGGGCGATGGTAGGTTTTAGCGAGCTGCTGCGTACAGGTTGCACTTTAACAACTGATCATCATTATGTTTTTCCAAGGGGGAAAGCCAGCAGTTTCATCGATACACAAATTAATGCCGCCCAAGAGATTGGAATTCGCTTCCATGCTACCCGGGGGTCTATGTCCTTAGGAAAAAGTGAAGGAGGGTTGCCGCCGGATGAGGTGGTTCAGGACGCAGAGACAATCCTTAAAGATTCCCAGCGTTTGATTGAGAGGTATCACGATCCTGCTGATTACTCTATGACACGCTTAGCGCTGGCCCCTTGTTCCCCCTTTTCTGTAAGCCTTGACTTGATGCGGGAGTCACAATTATTAGCCAGAGATAAAGGGGTTATGCTGCACACCCATTTGGCTGAGACTCTGGATGAAGAAAAATTCTGTCTCGAACGTTATGGACGCCGGCCGGTGGAGTTAATGGAAGACGTGGGCTGGATAGGACCTGATGTCTGGTTTGCCCATGCAATTCATCTTAGTGAACGGGAAATAAACCTGCTGGCTCAGAGTGGGTCAGGGGTTGCCCACTGTCCAAGTTCAAACATGAAGCTTGGCAGCGGGATTTGCCCAACTTCAGATTTGGTTAGAGCGGGGGCAAAACTAGGGATAGCTGTCGACGGAAGTGCCAGTAATGACGGTTCAAATATGTGGGAGGAGGTGCGCAGAGCTTATCTGCTGAACCATCTCCGCTATAAGGATGAAGGGTTGTCGGCTTATGAAACTCTGAAATGCGCTACCCGTGGGGGTGCAGATGTCTTAGGCAGACCCGATACAGGGCGACTGGAAGCAGGGAAGGCAGCAGATATCATTCTCCTTGATCTAAAAGACGTAGCCTATGCAGGTTCCCACGACCCTTTGGTTTCCATAGTTTGCTGCGGGAATCATAGCTTTGTTGATACAACAATTGTCAACGGAAAAGTGGTTGTTCGTAAGGGACAACTTCTAACTCAGGACACGGAAGAAATTCGCAAAAAGGCTCATCAAGTAGCCTGCGAAATTGTTCAAAAGGAGCGCAGCTTGAAGAGTTTTTAGAGGGCCCGCATTAATTAAGCGTGTAAGGATTAGACCCGGTTGCGTTAACTTACTTCGAGAGCGATTTATCAAAGTGCGGCGAGAAGACTTCCGCCTCCCTAGGTGGTGAGATGAATCGCCGCCCACAAAATATTATCAGAACACCAGTTCCAAAATCGTTCCCCCTGTGGTAAAATAAGGATGAAAAATGTTATAGGGGCAAAGTAATAACTTGCCACTTTAGGATAACAATACATAGTCTGATTTTTCGCTAGAAAGGGTTCGGAGTGGAGGGGATTATTTGACAAGATTACAGAGGAAATACAGTAATACAGGATGCTACCATATAATGCTTCGTGGTAACGAAAAAAAGAATATATTTCTTGATGATGAAGATCGACAAAAGTTCATTAATGTCATGGATAAGAAAAATTCTCAAGCGGAACTGTCGTTATATGCTTATTGTCTGATGAGTAATCATGTTCATTTAGTTTTAAAAGACAGAACGAACGAGTTATCCCTGATCATGAAGGGGATTGCAACAAGCTATGCGATGTATTTTAACAACAGATACAGTCGTGTTGGCCATGTGTTTCAAGATCGTTTTAAAAGTGAAGCTGTTGAAGATGAACGTTATTTAATGGCGGTAATTCGATACGTGCACCGTAATCCGATAAAAGCAAAACTGGTGGAGTCTCCGGAAGGATATAAGTGGAGTAGTTATTGGTGCTACATGAATCCTGATGAGCCCACTGCAAACCTTGTTGATACTCAGTACATTCTTAATACGATAGCTGATAATACAAGATCCGCAATTCGAGAGTTTGAGCGATTTATTATGGAAAATAACGATGACAAATTCCTGGATATGGATGAAGGCGGTATCCGTACTCTAGAAGATGCGGAATTATATTTGAATAACTATCTTCAGAGTAATTGGCCGGAATTTAGCAGGAAGGAAATTCGAACTAATAGGAGTTTGAGGAATGAGATAATAGCAGTCCTGCGAAAAAACACGGAGTTGCCTATTGTGGGTATAGCAAATTTACTTGCAGTGAACCGAGGAGTTGTTGAGAGAGTAAGGCCAGAAAATTATTAGCTGTTTAATATAGAGAAAATCCCTATGGTAAATCAGTACTCTGAGATATTTGAGTGCTTTTTTTGTTTGGAAAATTTTAATTGTCGGACATTGGTTAGTAAAAGCGAAACGCAGTTAATCAGTGAGATCGCAGATTCCATTAAAGTAAAAAATAGTACTTGTGAATGTAGTAATAATCCTTACCGTAATATTAATGTTTTTTCCTGAATCTATGTATCCTAAGAGATTACCAGATCTATTGTCTTCAAGGAGAGTTTTTTACTAAGATTGCAAGTTCAAAAAGGCTTAAAGTTAGTTGCAAATATTTTCTTTAATACCTATCGGTGTTAGATCAGGTTTGTTTGGTTATAACTATATGTCTACCCATTTATGGGGACGGTCCTTTTAGACTCCGTGTTAAAAGGACCGTCCCCATAACACGCTGGCACAAAACTTGCATAATAAAATAGTGTTATTAAGTCAAAGCCGTAAATCGTTTTTTAGGGGGAGATAAAAAGTTCAATAATAAAACAAGAAATTGTTTTTAATACCGTATTAAAATCCAAGTTTTATTGCACAATACTTAAAAAAGAGGAGAGGTACATTAAATGTCAGATAAAATTAAATGGACTAAGAATACCATGCTAAAGAAAAGCGGAACGGGTTCTTCTACTGAACTGTTTAATAAAGATGCTATTGAAAAGGCCATCAATTTCCACAGAACGTTTCCGGATTATCAACCTACCCCACTTCGCCAACTGGATAAGTTAGCTAAAAATTTAGGCGTTGGCGGAATCTATGTCAAAGATGAGTCCTATCGCTTTGGACTAAATGCTTTTAAAGCCTTAGGCGGTTCGTATGCTATTGGCAGATACCTGGCACAGAGGCTTAACAAAGACATTAGTGAGCTGCCTTTTGAAGTGCTTACATCTAAAGAAATTAAAGAGAAGTTAGGGGATATTACCTTCGCCACAACAACTGACGGAAATCATGGCCGGGGAATTGCTTGGACTGCTCGACAACTTCGCCAAAAATCCGTCGTCTATATGCCGAAAGGATCTTCTCAATACCGATTAGAAAGAATTCGATCCGAAGGCGCGGAAGCAGAGATTACAGATATGAATTATGATGATGCTGTACGTATGACGGCAGCTGAAGCAGAGAAGCATGGTTGGGTAGTCGTTCAGGATACTTCCTGGGAAGGCTATGAGGAAATCCCGAGTTGGATTATGCAAGGGTATGGAACAATGTCCGCGGAGGCCCTGGAACAGCTTAATGACTGTGGCATCGATAAGCCAACCCATATTTTTATTCAGGCAGGAGTAGGTGCTCTTGCAGGGTCAGTACAAGGATATTTTGCTTCACTATTTAAAGAAGATCGCCCGATAACCGCGATAGTTGAAGCTGATCAGGCGGATTGTTTATATAAATCGGCTCTTGCTGCTGATGGCAAGCCCCGGGTAGTTGGCGGTGAGATGGCTACGGTTATGGCAGGACTTGCCTGCGGAGAACCGAATTTAATCGGTTGGAATATTTTAAGGGATTACAGTGATGTTTTTGTTTCTTGCCCGGATTGGGTGGCTGCTAAAGGAATGCGTGTGTTAGCTAATCCCTTGCTCGGGGATCCGAAAGTTATCTCAGGTGAATCTGGTGCCGTAACGACAGGATTAATAAGTACAATTATGATTGATGATGCCTTCAAAGAAGCACGTGAAGCCCTTCAACTTAACGAATCATCTCAAATTTTAGTGTTTAACACAGAGGGTAATACCGATCCCTTTAAATATCGCAGTATTGTTTGGGATGGTGAATTGCCATCAGCGGGACGTTAATACGTTCTGTTCATGATATGATAAGAAGGAAGCACAAATCTTTCAAGATAAGGTGCTTCCTTTCCGTTTGTCGAGCATTAATTTTGAAAATAAGGCACTTTCCCAGTGCAGATATAGATTGTTGTTCTTTCTTTATACTTTAAGGCCGGATTGAGTAGGAAGTAAAGCAACATACGGAGAATACAGTATAAAAGGTATGCTAAAGCTAATTATATGAGGTGTAAAGCATGTTGTATTACTTGCGCAATATTAAGAGTACAGTTCAGCAAACGGCGGACGCCATTGCTGCAGCGCTAAAGATTGAAGTTGAAATTGCTGACGCTGACTTAGTTAGGGTCGCCGGTACCGGTAAATATAAAAGTCAATGCGGCTGCCCGATGGATGATGGTTTTGTTTATCGGCATGTTTTAAAAACGGGGGAACCTGTGATCATTGACAACCCGGGCTTTAATGAGCTATGTCACCCTTGTCCATGTAAAGGGAATTGTATGGAGTACGCTGAAGTAGCTATCCCCATACGCAGTGAAGATCAGATTATCGGGGTCATTGGCTTAGTAAGCTTTGACGAAGAGCAAACTAAGCGGCTGATGGACAATAAGCAATCGTTATTGCTGTTCTTGGAGAAGATGGCGGATCTTTTAGTGGGAAAAGCAAGTGAAATCCAACAAAACCATGATCGGGATATTTTAACCAGCCAATTAGTCACAGTGCTCAATTTGCTGCATGACGGGATTTTGTTAGTAAATGACCAGCAACAAATAACCCATTATAATACCTTAGCTGCCAAACTATTAGACATAGATGAGCAAGAAGAGCAGGCGTTATATCACTTGCTGGAAAATAAAAAACTCTGGCAGGCAGTTGAACGGGGTGAAACCTTTTCGGGAAATATCCAGGGAAAAAGGGTCGCAACCCAGTTATACTGCGACGTCGTACCCATCAAAAAAGATGGGGTTATTGAAGGTGCGGTTATAACTCTCAGGGATATTCAGCAGATTAAGAAGCTGGTCAAAGCAGCTACGGTTAATGAAATAGAAACTCATTTCTCCCAGATCGTAGGGAACTCGAGAAAAATGAAAGAATTAAAGGCCATGGCTTTACATGTGGCACCAAGTAAGGCTACCCTCCTAATTCAGGGGGAAAGCGGAACCGGGAAAGAGCTGCTGGCACGGGCAATCCATCAAAGTAGTAAACGTAAAGGACATGCCTTTATCGCCATCAATTGTGGTGCCATTCCGGAAAACCTCCTGGAAAGCGAGTTGTTTGGCTATGAGGAAGGATCCTTTACCGGGGCTAAACGGGGTGGAAAAATCGGCAAATTTGAGCTGGCCCATAATGGTACTCTTTTTTTAGATGAGATTGGGGACATGCCCCTTCACCTACAAGTAAAGATTCTAAGAGTTCTTCAAGAGAGAAGGGTAGAACGAATCGGCAGTTCTCGCTCGATACCCGTAGATGTACGTGTCATTGCTGCGACTCACAGAGATTTAGATAACATGGTTAAAACCGGTGAATTCAGAGAAGACCTTTATTATCGACTAAATGTTATTCCTTTAACGATTCCGCCCTTACGTGAACGGTTAGAAGATGTTCCGATTCTAACCCAATTCTATTTAGATTATTATTCAGTAGTAACGGATAGGTCAGTAAGTGGAATTACTCCTGAAGCTATCGAGATTTTGTCACACTATACTTGGCCGGGAAATGTTCGCGAGCTGGGTAACGTGATCGAGTACTGTGTCACAATGGTTGCAGGGGGTATGATTACCGCAGATACGATGCCTAAGAGGATAAGAACCGAAAATAAAGCCGAAATCAAAGATTTATCTCTAAACCTTAAAGCTCTGGAGAGGGAAACAATTATGCGAGCCTTGACCCTCGTTAATATTGATGGGCATAAGGAAGACGCAGCAAAGTTGTTGGGAATTAGTAGAGCCTCCCTTTACCGTAAGATAAAGGAATACGAGATTGAGGAGAACAAGACTTTCACCTAAAATGGCAACAAATTTATGTTTCAAAGCTAGATTTCTGTCTCAAAATGAGACCGAATTCGAAGATTGTCGAAATCACGGCATCTTAGAGGTTTTTGCATTTTTATCTTGCAAATTACCGTCTCAAATTGAGATTGGAAAACGTGATAAAACTTCTGAAGCTGGGGAAAGATAGTTCTTGAATAAAGACTTTAACAATTTCTTTCCTGAGCTTTGAGCTGATATGGACAATTCTTACGAAGGAGGTTGAGCTCTCACCGAACTCAGATCTAAAATTATCAAGAAAAGCCTTTTAAAGCTAAGTTGGCATGGTTCTTGCTATATTTAACTGTGTAAGTTTAAAAGTCCAGCTTTAAAAAGTGATGAATTTACTTGACTTCAAGAGTATTGAAAGGGGATTATGTAAAAAATGGAATTTGCAAAAGTTCTTGAATTGGCCAAAAAATATGAGCCAGAAATGAGCCGGTTTTTAAGAGATCTTATCGCTATCCCAGGAGAAAGCTGTGATGAGAAGGGAACAGTACTTCGCATCAAGGAAGAAATGGAAAAGGTCGGCTTTGATAAAGTTGAGATTGATCCTCAGGGTAACGTTCTTGGTTATATTGGTCATGGCAAACATTTAATTGCTATGGATGCACATATTGATACCGTTGGTGTAGGGAACCTGGAAAACTGGCAATATGATCCTTATCAAGGGTTTGAAGATGATGAGATCATTATCGGACGAGGCGCATCAGACCAAATCGGTGGTATGGCATCAATGGTTTATGCCGGTAAGATTATTAAAGATCTTGGTTTAGAAGATGATTATACCATGGTTGTTGTTGGTTCCGTACAGGAAGAAGACTGTGACGGTTTGTGCTGGCAGTACATTATCAATGAAGACAAGGTTGTACCTGAATTTGTTGTAATTACCGAACCAACTGATGGCAAGATCTATCGCGGACATCGTGGACGTATGGAAATTAAGGTAATGACTAAAGGTGTTAGTTGTCATGGTTCAGCTCCAGAGCGTGGCGACAATGCAATTTATAAAATGGCTCCAATTCTCCAAGAATTACGCAGCTTACATGAAAACCTCATGGATCACCCCTTCCTTGGTAAAGGCAGCTTAACGGTTTCGGAGATCTTCCATACTTCTCCTTCACGTTGTGCGGTTGCCGATAGCTGCTGGATTTCCGTTGACCGTCGCTTAACCGCGGGAGAGACTTGGGAATATGCAGTTCAACAAATCAAGAACCTTCCTTCAGTCAAGGCTGCCAATGCAGAAGTAACCATGTACCAGTATGACAGACCTTCTTATACCGACCTGGTTTACCCAACAGAATGCTATTTCCCAACCTGGCTCATTGAAGAAGGACATCCAGTTACCAGTACTCTTACAGATGCTTACAAAGGATTATTCGGTAAGGATCCAGTTGTCGATAAATGGACCTTCTCCACCAATGGTGTTTCGATCATGGGACGTTATGGAATTCCTTGCATTGGTTTTGGACCGGGACACGAAGACCAAGCCCATGCTCCAAATGAGCGAACCTGGAAAAAGGAACTTGTTGATTGTGCAGCTATGTATGCAGCTATTCCGAGCATTTATATTAAGGAATATGCTGACAAGATGCCTAAGGATACTGAGAACCTTGTGGGGATTAAGAAGTAGAGTTTTGAGTGTGGGGCAAGGCGACATTACTCCATTCGCACACGTTTCGTCGCTACTCCGGTCAGCGCTGAAGCTAAAACGTCTAAACCCTTGTGCTTTCTGTATGTGCGCCGCTCCTTGCCAATCCACACTGCAGTAGTATGCGTAATGAGTTGCAGTGTGGCGATAAGCTCATCCGCTTATCGTCATGGCACCGCGGCATCAGTCCATCCATGGACTAGTCCCACGACGTTTCTACACGCTTCAGCACTAACCTCTGCTTACGCGACTACACTAAAGTGCTCATTCCGTAAAGTCGCCTTTGCTGCAAGCTTGGGGTGGCTGGGGAACGACGGTGGCTTTGTCGTTTTGTCACGGTTCGGCGTTGACCTGCGGTAAACGCTGCTGCGCTCCAAATGTGTCGACCTTTGGTCGAAGGGGATTCATCAATAAAGGCTTTAGCTATGGGTAACGCAAGAAATGTATAGCTAAAAGATTTTAACGATTTTGTAGTCTTAGGACTACTGAAAATATAGTAAACAAACATTTAGGAGGAATAATAAATGAATACAGTTTTCAGAGGAAGACATTTTATTAACTTAGAGGACTTTACTAAAGAAGAATTAGATACAATGCTTGATGTTTCTTTAGATCTTAAGAGAAAGTTTGCTATGGGCGAAGATACAAATTATCTTCATAACAAAACAGGCTTCTTGATGTTCTTCGAACAATCTACTCGTACCAGAAACTCCATGGAAGCCGGTATGGCTCAATTGGGTGGTCATGCAGGATTCTTGGATTCCAGCAGCATGCAAATCGCTCATGGTGAGACTGCTAAGGACACAGCTATTATTCTTTCCCGCTTTGGTCACATGATTGCTTGCCGTTATTGCAACTGGGGCAGAGGAAATCAATACTTAACGGAGATGGCTAAATGGTCCTCAGTTCCGGTTATGAACTTACAAGACGATCTTTATCACCCATTCCAAGGTTTAGCAGATTTGCTAACCATTAAAGAGAAACACCAAGACTTAAGACGCAAAAAGATCTCCATCATCTGGGCCTATGCTGAGAGCCATAAGAAACCGATTTCTGTGCCTGTAACTCAAGTTCTTCTCTTCCCTCGTTATGGTATGGATGTATGGCTCGCTTATCCAAAAGGTTGGGAACTTCCTGAATGGGTTATTGAGCAAGCCAAAGCAAATGCTGAAAAGCATGGCGGTACTTTAACAATTACTCATGACGAAGCTGCTGCTTATAAAGATGCTGATATCGTTATTCCTAAGAGCTGGGGCAACTGGGTTACTGACCAAACCGGTGCTACTGTTACCGGCGCCACTGCTGTTATTGATGATGCTCTCGTTTCCAATAAGAGCTGGAAGTGCACTGAAGCTAAAATGGCTACTGCCAGCAAAGATGTTATGTATATGCATGCTTTACCTGCTGACCGTAACAATGAAGTTGAAGACTCAGTTATTGATGGACCACATTCAATCGCTTATGATGCTGCAGAAAACCGTTTGCATACAGCTAAAGCTGTTATGACATTATTGGTAGGTGGAAAATAATTGTGAGTACATTAGCTGTTGTAGCAATTGGTGGGAATTCTCTGATTCGTGATAACGCACATGCGACCGTTGAAGATCAATATGAGGCTGTAGTAGAAACTGCCAAACATATTGTCGGTATGATCGAGCAGGGCTATGAAGTGATTGTTACTCATGGCAATGGTCCACAAGTCGGGTTTATTCTAAGAAGATCTGAAATTGCTAAGGATGTTGCAGCGATGCATCAGGTACCACTGGTCAGCTGTGGGGCAGACACCCAAGGAGCTATTGGTTACCAAATCCAACAAGCATTGGATAATGAGTTCAAAAAGAGGGGTATGGACAAGACAGCTGTCACAGTTGTGACTCAAGTTGTTGTTTCGGAGAATGACCCTGCTTTTCAGAAACCAACTAAACCCATCGGATCTTTCTATACAAAAGAACAAACTGAAGAGATTCAGAAAAATAATCCATCATGGGTTATGATTGAAGATGCCGGCAGAGGCTATCGCCGTATGGTTGCCTCTCCCCGTCCTCAAGAGATCGTAGAGAAGAATGTTATCAATAAACTGGTACGAGATGGCTATTGTGTCATCAGCGTTGGCGGTGGCGGAATCCCCGTAGTTAAACGTCCAGACGGTTTACTTCAAGGGGTAGATGCTGTTATTGATAAAGATTTTGCTACCAGTCTTTTGGCTGCAGATATTAAAGCTGACGTTTTAATAATTTCCACAGGTGTACCAACAGTTTATTTAAACTATGGCAAGCCTGACGAAAAAGCCTTAGACAAGGTGACCTTAGCGGAACTAAAGCAGTATGTGACTGAGAACCATTTTGCTCCGGGAAGCATGCTGCCCAAAATCCAAGCTGTCATTAGCTTTTTAGAAAACGGCGGGAAAGAAGCGATTATTACTAATCCTGAATCCTTAGAAGAAGCTATTGCTGGCAAAACCGGAACCCATATTTACCCATGATCGATAGATATTTAATCGATTTATTCCCTTTGTAATAGTTACTGAGCTTGGGATGGAGAGGAGTTAGCTTCATCTCCATCCCAAGTGTGATATTAAGAGTAGGATGAAAAAGTTAGATTTAAATAGTTAGATTTAAATAGTTAGATTTAAATAGTTAGATTTAAATTGAAGATCTTAATTACTTGAGTTTGTATAATCTTCATTTGAACCGTTATCAAGAAGAAGCACGAGACCGTCAATTATGTGTAGGTATATAGAATAAGTGGTCAGAGGCCTGAGGGCTGAAAGGTTCATCCAAAAGAATCTGACTTGTAATACGACAGATAGATTCTTCAGATTATCAACTGAGGAAGTTTCCATAATGTTTGTGCCCCCGAGATGAGGAGATTTCCCTTAAGGAGAAATGAACATGGGTATAGTATTAAACGGTGGAACTATTGTTACGGCTGCAGACCAGTATCAAGCAGACGTCCGCATTGAAGGCGAGAGAATTGTGGCTATTGGCTGCGATATCAAGCAACCTGGTGACCAGGCAATAGATGTGGATGGCTGCTTTTTATTTCCGGGTGGAATTGACCCCCATACTCACTTCGACCTCCCCATGGGAGATTTTTCAACCTCAGACGATTTCTTTTCGGGTACTAAAGCAGCAATTTTAGGTGGAACAACAACCATTCTTGACTTTGCAACTCAGTTTAAAGGTGAAACTCTAAAAGAGGGACTGGCGAACTGGCACATAAAAGCGAAAGATAAGAGTTATGTAGACTATGGTTTTCATATGGCAATCACGGATTGGAATGAAGCCATTGCTAATGAAATGAAAGTGTTAGTTGAAGAAGACGGAGTATCGTCCTTCAAGCTTTACATGGCTTATAAGAACAGTTTGCAAGTGGATGATCAGGCACTTTTACAAGCTTTGCGTCAAGCAGGGGAATCCGGCGGGCTGGTTTGTGTACACTGTGAGAATGGTGATATAGTGTATGACTTAGTTCATGAACATCTAAAACAGGGAAAAACCACCCCCAAATATCATCCCTTATCCCGTCCTCCTGAAGTAGAAGAGGAGGCAACTCAAAGAGCCATTACCCTCGCTCAGATAGCAGGGGCACCTCTCTATGTTGTCCATTTATCCTGCAGCGGAGCTCTTCAAGCAGTGACCAATGCAAAACTAAAGGGACTGGAGATTTACGCAGAAACCTGTCCCCAATACCTCTTGTTAAATGACAGCTATTACAATGCTGAAGGATTTAACGGAGCCAAATATGTGATTTCACCGCCTTTGCGCCCAATTCAGCATCAGGAAATATTGTGGTCCGGCTTAAACACCGGAGTCTTAGATGTTGTTGCTACGGATCATTGCGCGTTTAATTATAAAGGACAAAAAGATAAAGGCCTTAATGATTTTAGCAAAATTCCCAATGGAGCTGCCGGGGTAGAAACCCGCATGGGATTAATATATACTCACGGCGTTTTGTCGGGAAAATTATCAATAAATGATTTCGTGGCTTTAACCTCTACAAATGCAGCTAAGCTGTTCGGATTGTTTCCCCGTAAAGGAACCATTGCTCCCGGAAGTGATGCTGATATAGTGGTATGGGACCCGCGCCAATCAACAGTCATAAAAGCTGAAGAGTTACATCAGCAGGTAGATTATACTCCTTACGAAGGTTTTAAGCGGTCCGGTCAAGCGATTCACGTATTCTTACGGGGTAAGCAGGTTGTTCAGGATGGTCAGTTAAAGGAGGATAAACCTGCGGGGATATACTTATCCCGAAAGCCATTCCTCAAGAGAAAGGTCGGGTAACAATGTATACGATTGATATTAACGGCGCAGTTCATAATGTGCAAGAGGATAAGAATCTCCTGGATTTCTTGCGTGACGAGGTTCAGGTAACCTCTCTCAAAAACGGATGTGGAGAAGGTGCTTGCGGTGCTTGTATGCTCTTAGTCGACGGAAAGGCAATGAGAGCTTGTATTCTCACTGTTGCCAAAGCATCCGGGAAAAAACTTTTAACTGTCGAAGGGCTGTCAGAGCGAGAAAAGGAGGCCTATACTTGGGCCTTTGCCGAAGCCGGCGCGGTACAATGCGGTTTTTGTATCCCCGGAATGATTATCAGTGCTAAAGCCTTAATTGATAAGAATCCTAATCCTACGGCTCAAGAGATAAAGCAAAGTATTCGTGGGAATATATGCCGCTGCACAGGGTATATCAAGATAGAGCTGGGGATATCATTAGCTGCGCAAGTCCTTAGAGGGGAAATACACCCGAAGTCACTTCAGGCCAGTGCAGGAATTGGAACGAGTATTCAACGAGTTGATGCTCGTGAAAAAGCAATGGGAACCGGACAATATGTGGATGATATGCATGTGGAAAACATGCTGCATGCAGCAGTTTTAAGAACCAAATACCCGAGAGCAATTGTCAAAGCCATTGATATTTCTCCAGCCCTTGCCTATCCTGGGGTTGAAGCCGTCTTAACAGCAGAAGACATTCCGGCAGATCGCAACCATGGTCACATTTTCCATGATTGGCCGACTCTGGTTTCCATCGGACAAGAAACCAGGTATATAGGGGATGCCATTGCTTTAGTAGCTGCTCAAACCAAACAACAAGCCAGAGAAGCTGTGGCATTGATCAAAGTTGAGTATGAAGAGCTTAAACCTATTTTAAGCCCGACAGAAGCGCTTGCTGATGGGGCTCCTCGTATTCACGAGAAAGGAAATCTGTTAAGCACAACTAAGATTAAGCGAGGGAATACCGAAGAAGCCCTGGCCAAATCAGCCTTTGTGGTTACCAATCATTTCTCGACTCCTCCTACTGAACATGCTTTTATGGAACCTGAAAGTGCCCTAGCTATCCCTCAAGAGGATGGGGGAATTACTGTTTATGTTGGGGATCAAAGTGTGTATGATGATCAACATGGAATTATGGCTATGTTGGGTCTGCCGGAGGAAAAAGTCCGGATAATCAGCAAACTGGTTGGTGGCGGTTTCGGTGGTAAAGAGGATCTAAGTGTCCAGCACCATGCGGCATTGCTGGCAGTGAAAACCCAAAAACCTGTAAAGCTAACCTTTACTCGGCAAGAGAGCATCTTAGTTCATCCTAAGCGGCATGCCATGGAATTAGAGGTTACCACAGGCTGTGATGAAAAGGGAAAACTGACGGCTATGGTAGCTAAGATTGTTGCGGATACCGGAGCCTATGCTTCTTTAGGAACAGCAGTTCTCCAGCGTGCTTGTACTCATGCCAGCGGTCCTTATCAAATAGATAATGTCGATATTACCGGCTTATGCGTCTATACCAATAATCCCCCCGCCGGTGCCTTTAGAGGTTTCGGTGTTCCGCAGTCTGCCTTTGCATCTGAAACACATATGGATCTTTTAGCTGAAAAAGTCGGGATTTCTCCTTGGGAAATTCGCTATCTTAATGCTCTGGAACCGGGGATGGTTAATTCCACGGGGCAGATCACAGATGAAGGAACCGCTATTAAGGAAACACTTCGTGCAGTTCGTGAAGTCTACGAAGCACATCCTCACGCAGCAGGTATTGCCTGCTCCATGAAAAATACCGGCATTGGAGTAGGACTGCCTGATACCGGCAGGGTAAAACTAAAAATTATTAATGGCAAAGCTGTCGTCCTGACAAGTGCTGCCTGCATCGGCCAGGGCTTTGCTACTATTGCAACTCAGATCGTCCATGAAGCAACAGGACTGCCTTTAGAAAAAATTGAAGTTGGAGCTCCTGATACAGGCTTAACCCCTAACTCTGGGACGACAACTGCCTCACGTCAGACGATGTTCAGCGGCGAAGCCGTACGTCAAGCGTCTTTAAAAATGCAGCAAGCAATGCATGCCTCCACTCTTGAGGAATTAGAAGGTCAAGAGTTCTATGGCGAATACTTTGGAAAAACCGATCCCATGGACTCGGATAAGCCAAACCCCATCAGTCACGTGGCCTATAGTTATGCAACTCAGGTGGTTTTACTGAATGAACAGGGAATGGTGGAAAAAGTTATAGCTGCTCATGATGTGGGAAGGGCTATCAATCCAAAAGCAATAGAAGGCCAGATTGAAGGCGGAGTATGCATGGGTTTGGGCTATGCTCTGCGGGAAGATTTCCCTCTGCTAAATGGAGTCCCCACTGCTAAGTATGCTAAGTTAGGACTGTTGCGCTCAACGGAAATGCCTGATGTGGAGTCCGTAATCATTGAAAAGAACTCATCCCCCTTAGCTTATGGGGCTAAAGGAGTAGGAGAGATTGCCTCGATTCCGACGGCTCCGGCTGTAGCGTCGGCTTACTACAAATTTGATGGCAAGCTGCGATGCGCTTTGCCTTTGCGAGATACTCCTTATAACAAGAAATAGATGGTTTTACATCCTGTCGGGCTCTGGGGCGGAGCGATTTTCAGCTGTGTTAACCCGTGCGAAGACGGTGCTGCAAGAAAGTTTAACTTTTCATCCCCTGATGGTGCCGCCTAAGTAGCTGCATGAGGGTCTACTGTACTCTGAAAAACACCCAAAATAATACTTACGAATAATAGACCCGAAAGACAGGGCGGCTTCGATCCACAGGAGTGAACCCATTGCATGGAGAGGCGGTAAAGCCCACAAGCTGACCTGGGGAAGCGGAGCCACGGGTTCACCTCAGGTATTACCCAGTGGTTTGGCGGAGCTCCCAGGACAGCGCGTGGGCCAGCCTTGGAATGCTGAGTGATCGGATGTGGGCGAAGCCGCCCTGCCCCGAGCGACCCCTATTTTTCCATCCTCTACAGTTACCACGGTTAGAAAAATATGGTTAAGGAGAAATTATGAGTAGTTCGAGGTTAACCGCCGGACTGAAAACAGAGAGCGGCAGCCTATGGAATATGACCAGAAAATCACCTGTGACTACCTTCATCGGGGCTGGCGGAAAAACAACCTGTGTCCGATCCCTGACTCGCGAAATCCTATCCGCGGGTTTACAAGTTGTAGCGACGACAACAACAAAAGTTTATCCCGAGAACCAAATGAGTGCCTGGAAGAGTCCCGGCCCTCCTCCTCCAAATGAAAAGGGTGCTTGGTTCTGGTATGATAGAACTGAGGAGGAGAGCGGAAAGTGGATTGGACCTTCGCTCAAAGCCGTTGATGAAGCTATCGCTGAGGATCTTCTGACATCGGAGCAGCAAAGCAGCCAGGCAGGTGTTCAGTGCGGAAGCGAAGGTCTAATTAAACCTTATTGGGTGATAGAGGGAGATGGGGCTCGAGAACGCAAACTAAAGTGTTGGGAGACCTACGAACCGCAAATTCCTAAGCAGACGGATTGTGCAGTGTTAATGTTAGATCGTGGGCTATGGGGAAATGTTCTGCAGGTCGACCAAGTTCATAGACCTCATCTCTGTCAGGATCTTCTGGGAAAGGTCTGGAACGCTGAGAGTGCTTGGAGTTATTTTCTGAGATCTCCTGTCTTTGCTTCTCAATATAGGGAAATGTCTTGGGTTATTCTCTTAAATGGCCCAGGGAAAATTATTGAAAATAAGCAAGTAATAGATCCTATTGATCCCGTAGATCTATTACTTGCCCTCAAGGATAGATGGGAAGAAATGCAAGGGAATCTTAATACTGACAGTGAATGTGAAGAAAAGCGGCCGTGTAATTTGCGTATAGCCGTAGGGGATGCCAAAGAGGGGGAGTTGCGATGGTTCGATTTGTGGTAATGGCTGCCGGTTTAGCCAGTCGAATGGGTAAAGACAAGCTGGCCCTCCCCTGGAAGGATACCACTGTACTGGGGCATGTATTAGATACAGTCTTGGCAGTTGTTAAAAATCAACCAAGTTCTTTGGCATCCGAGATGGAGATTCAGGTAGTCGCGCGGCAGCCCATTGAGAATTATGTTTCGGAAGATAGGATCGGGGAGTTTTATCAGCACAACGGGATCTGGCTTTTAGATCCCAATCCCAGGCCTTTGGCCGAAACCATTAAGATAGGGTTACAAGATCTGAACAGTGAGGTTCACAGTTACGCATTCTTACAAGGTGATCAGGTAGGCGTTACTGCTCAGATGTTGTCGGCCTGCTTGGCAGAGGTTATTAAGTATTCTCCCGACTTTCTTGTACCAATGACTGGGGAAACAGCTGGATCTCCCGTCTTTTTTCATAAGCGATATGTTCCGGAATTGTTCGCTCTTCAAGGGGAACAAGGGGGAAGAGTGGTTTTAAATCGTTATCCGGATCGATGGCGGAAGTTACCAGTTGAAGAAAGCTGTTTAAATGATGTTGATACCCCTGAGCAATACCAAGCTTTATTTAGCCAACATAATGTTTTTTAGGATAAGGAGAAGTATGCCATGTACAGTAAACTGGTGATGAATGGACCGGTAGTTTTAATTCGTGGGGCAGGAGAACAAGCTTCCGGAGTAGGTTGGGCTTTGGCCAAAGCGGGGTTTCGAGTGGTAATGACGGAAGTCGCTAAGCCCTTAATGGTGCGCTGGCCGGTTTGTTATGGGACGGCAGTTGAAGAAGGTCGATGGCAGGTTGAAGGGATTACTGCTTGCCGTGTAGATTCACCATCCTTGGGTTGGGAAACTGCTTGGCAAGCTGGAGAGATTCCGATTATAGTCGATCCTGATTTAGAGGTGTTACCGGCGCTTAAACCGGAGATATTGGTTGACGCTATCATGGCCAAGCAAAACTTAGGAACAAAGCGGAATATGGCCCCAATGACCATCGGTTTGGGACCAGGGTTTACTGCCGGTGAAGACGTAGACCTTGTTATAGAAACTAATCGTGGGCATAATCTGGGCAGGATTATTTATTCTGGACCGGCCCAGCCTAATACAGGTATTCCGGGGGATGTCAAGGGTATTTCGAAAGACCGTGTGGTCTATTCAACTATTACCGGGATTTTCAGAGCAAAGCGAGATATTGGGGAACAGGTTTCGGCAGGAGATTGTTTAGGTGAAATTGAGGACGGCATACAGACTGCAAAGGTCATTACCTTGATTGACGGGGTTTTAAGAGGTTTATTAAGGACTAATACCCAAATCTCAGCAAACATTAAAGTTGGGGATATCGATCCTCGGGGGCAAAAAGAGTATTGTTGGACGATTTCGGAAAAAGCACGTGCTATAGGGGCAGCCGTTTTATTGAGTATCATGGAATCCGGTTTAATTAGCCCAACCCTCAATAAGTAGAAGGTTTCAGGTGGCTTGTTATTATGATTGGTCTACAACTGTAATATTGAGACAAATTAATGCAGGCCTCTTTAACATAGAAAATAGTGGATCATTTGTAAGATTATTTTTTGAATTAGAAAGAAGGATATTTCAGATCCATATCGAATTTGTATATTATAGAATGAATTTACTTTATTGTTATACAAATTCTCTATGTTTTGTTACCCGCTGAGTCCGAACTGATTTTAGAGTCCTAGAATAATTGAATACTGTTTCTTTTACTCATATATCCCTGATAATTGGATCGGGGGTTTCTACGAGGCAACCGTAATTGCTTCTCTATGAGCCAGAGATGGTTCATAGAATCCAGCAATAGAGGTTGTTTTTTTGTGTGCCCAAAAGTTGACAGAAAATTTAAACACTTAACAACAGGACTCTTAGAATGATAATAGGGGTGAGAAAATGAAGTATTTTCAACCGCAGAGCGTAGAAGAGGCATTAGAAATTGCTCATACATCTGAGGCAACTTTCTTAGCCGGAGGAACAGATCTTGTACTTCATATGCGCACGGGAAAAGTCCAGCCCTTAGGTCTGATAGACCTGGGCAAGATTTCAGTACTGCGAGAAATAAAGGAAATTGAAGGATCTTTGGAGATCGGAAGTATGGCAACCTTTGCTGAATTAGGAAAAAGTGAGCTTGTTTTTCAGAAGGCCCATGCCCTTTGGCAAGCCTGTCAAACAATGGGTTCTCCGCAAATACGCAATCAAGCAACTTTAGGCGGAAACCTGGGTAATTGTTCCCCGGCAGCGGATGGTTTGCCGGCCCTATTGGCCTTAGGAGCGGAGGTCTGTCTAAATACAAAGACAGGAAAAGAGATTTTATCCGTAGAGTCTCTTCTGAGCCGGACACCTCTGCTGGAGCAGGGAACTCTGATCAGAGGATTCCGCATTCCCGTGAATGGACAGAAAACTGGGTTCGCTAAGTTAGGCAGGCGAAAAGCCCTGGCTATTGCTCGTCTCAGTGTTGCAATCTCAGTCCAATTAAATGGAGGTCGAACAGATAATGTTCGCGTTGCTTTAGGGGCAGTTGGCAGACGTGCTTTCTTAAGTGAAGCTCTGGGTCAAGAATTAAGTGGACAAGAATTGAATAATGAATTGCTGGAAAAGGGTGTTTTAGAAGTTCAGCAGATTGTGCGAGAGGCATTAGGAACTCGTGCCTCCGCGCCCTATAAGAGAGTAGCTGTAGCCGGAGTCTTTCGTGAGGCTTTGACATCCATCATTCCTGAGGGGGGGACAATAGTATGATAGAGATTAAACTTGTCGTCAATGAAAAGCCATATACCTTGAACGTAGAACCAAGTGAACGTCTCATTGATGCTTTGCGCAACCGTTTAGGGCTCCTGGGAACCAAAGAAGGGTGTGGGGAAGGAGAATGCGGAGCCTGCACCATTATTATGGACGGTAAAACTGTCAACTCCTGTCTTGTCTTGGCTGCTCAAGCCAATGGGAGTGTGCTTACAACCATTGAAGGAGTAGGGAATCGTCGTTCTCCCCATGCGGTACAAAAGGCTTTTGTAGAAGTTGGAGCTGTTCAATGTGGCTTTTGTACTCCGGGCATGGTTTTGTCAGCCAAGAATTTATTAGATAAGAACCCTCGCCCCAGTGAAACTGAGATAGGGATTGCCATGTCTGGGAATCTTTGTCGCTGTACTGGGTACGATAAAATCTTGCGTGCTGTGAAAATTGCCGCTGAGGAGGGAAAACAATGAAAACTTCAGTGGTTGGTTCACGAGTTACCAGAGAAGATGCTTGGGGAAAAGTATTTGGACAAACAAAATTCCCTGCCGACGTAAATCTGCCGGGTCAACTCTATGCTGTGGTTATCCGCAGTCCCCATCCCCATGCCAGAGTTTTAAGCATTAACAGCGACTATGCCCTGGAAATGGCCGGAGTGGTGGCTGTTCTATCCGCAAAAGATGTTCCACACAATGCCCACGGGGTACTCTTCCGTGACCAACCTGTCTTGGCTGAGTATGTCCGGATGGTAGGAGATCCGGTAGCTGTTGTGGGAGCTGAGACGGAGGAAATTGCCCGAGAAGCCGCTAAGCGTGTCCAAGTAGAGTACGAAGTTCTGCCTACTGTTTTTGACCCGGAGGAGGCCATGAAGCCTGATGTCCTGCCTCTTCATCCAGCCCTGCGGCCAACGAATGTTCTTTATCACATGCCCATAAGACGGGGATCAATGGAAGAAGGCTGGGCCAAAGCAGATGTTGTGATAGAAAAGGAATATAGTACCCAACATGTGGACCATGCCTTTTTGCAGCCTGAAGCGGTGTTGGCTTATTTAGATGAACGAGGACACCTGGTAGTTCAAACAGCTACTCAATACGCCCATTATGATCGCGGGGAGATTGCTCATGCTTTAGGGCTGCGCTTTAGTCAGGTGCAAGTCAAAACCTTGGCGGTGGGAGGAGCTTTCGGAGGACGTGAAGATATTTCACTCCAGATCATTGCCGCCTTAATGGCTTGGAAAACCCTTCGACCGGTGAAAATGGAAAACACTCGTGAAGAGTCATTTTATTCCCATTCCAAACGCCACCCCATGCGGATGCAATATAAGACAGGCGCAACAAAAGATGGCAAATTAGTGGCCATGGAAGCCAAGATCGTTGGGGATTCAGGTGCCTATGCTTCATGGAGTATCAACGTCTTGCGTAAGGCTGCAGTCCATGCAACCGGTCCTTATGTCATTCCTAATGTCTCAATTGATAGTTACGCTGTGTTTACCAACAATCCATTTACAGGAGCTATGAGAGGTTTTGGGGCAGCTCAAACTGTCTTGGCCTATGAAAGCCAAATGGATCTGTTAGCTAAGGAGATCGGAATTTCTCCTTTAGAGATTCGCTTGCGAAATATCTTCAAAGTTGGAAGTACTACAGCAACCGGACAAGTGTTGACCAGCAGTGTTCCGCTGGATCAGTGCCTGGCAAAAGTCACACCTTATCTCCAAAGAGGGGGGGAGTCCGAGTGAAAAAGAGAGGAATCGGTTTAGGGTGTTCCTGGTATGGCACAGGTTATGGGAATGGCTTCCCGGATGTTTCCAGTGCCTTTGTGGAAATTCATGATGACGGTTCGGCCACAGTATTGACAGGTGCCGTTGATGTAGGTCAAGGAAGTAACTCGATCTTTGCTCAAATCGCGGCAGAAGAACTTGGGCTGGAGGCTCAGGATATCTGTGTCTATTCCGGGGATACGGATGCTACTCCGGATTCAGGAACAACGGCAGCAACAAGGCAAACTTACAATACGGGAAATGCTGTTTTAAAGGCCGTTCGCCAAGCAAAATCTTCGTTGCTGGTCTATGCTGCACGTGAGTTTTCATGCCCAACTCCAGAAGGCATTGAACTTAAAGAGGGATTTATCGGAGTAAAAGGTGATCCTACTCGTAAGATGCTTTTGGCAGACCTGGTTTTTCAAGCTCGTTTACGGGGCGAGAGGTTCATTAGTGCAGAAAGCTCGACTGCTCGTTCAACCCCAGTTGATCCGGAGACCGGGCAAGGAGCTCCTTACTGGCCATATTCTTTTGGATGTCAGTCAGCTGAAGTTGAAGTTGATACTGAAACAGGTATGGTTCAGGTTCTTAAAGTAGTAGCAGTTCATGATGTAGGGAAAGCTCTAAATCCGACTCAAGTAGAGGGGCAAATTGCAGGCGGAGTAACTCAAGGAATTGGGTATGCTTTGCTTGAGGAATTAGAATTGCACGAGGGGAAAATTAAGAATCCAGCCTTTTCCAGCTATTTGATTCCCACGGCCTTAGATGTGCCTAATATAGAAGCATTTTTTGTAGAAGATGCAGAGTCCACTGGTCCTTTTGGCGCTAAGGGACTTGGTGAACCTGCAATGCTTCCGACAGTTGCGGCCATCATTAATGCTATTGATGATGCTGTGGGAGTAAGGATTACGTCTATACCAGCGACGCCTGAAAAGATCTTAAAAGCGCTAGCTGAAAAAAATGGGGAGGTGAATCGTTAACTATAACCCAGTAGTCATCAATTAAGGTTAAGCTTATGTTGCACTTATTCAGTAAGGAAGTATTCCAAACAAAGTTTAATAAAATCAATGAATTTAGCTTAAACTAGAAAAACAAATGAAAAAATTACAATGGGAAAGTTTATTTTAATGGGAGGGCTGTCCATGTCAACCGTTACAAATAAGAAAAATCCACCTTCAGGTCAACCAGAAGGCTTTTTAGAAAAGTTTTTTCATCTCAATGAATTAGGGACAAATGTTCGTACAGAAGTCATCGCAGGTATAACCACCTTTGTTACCATGGCCTACATTCTATTCGTTAATCCGAATATTTTGAAGGATGCCGGAATGCCGGTAACTGCCACTTTTGCTGCAACGGCAATTGCGGCGGCAGTCGGTACTCTGATCATGGGTTTGTATGCAAATTATCCGATTGCTTTGGCACCGGGAATGGGGCTAAATGCGTTTTTCACCTACGCAGTAGTTTTAGGAATGGGACTTAGTTGGCAAACAGCACTTGGTGCGGTTTTTATCTCTGGTTTTGTCTTCTTTCTTATGACAGTAACAAAAGTTCGAGAATGGATTATCGAAGGTGTGCCTCAGGTCTTGAGACTTTCTATTGGAGTAGGTATAGGTTTATTCATTGCTTTTATTGGACTGAAAAATGGCGGACTAATTATTGCGGATCCGGCAACCTTTGTTGCCTTGGGTGATATGAAGTCCCCTGGGGTTCTGGTTACTGTCTTCGGACTAATCGTTACCGGCTGGATGATGGCTAAAAATGTTAAAGGCGGCTTGTTAATCGGAATCGCAGCAACTACCGCATTTAGCATGATCATGGGCGTTTCACCATTTCCGACGGGAATATCCAGCTTTATTGCTACCTCTAATCCTGTAGCAGCTATCGCACCGGTTGCCTTCCAATTGGATATTATGGGAGCCATAAGCTATGGCTTTATCTCAATCCTCTTTGCGTTTACCTTTGTTGACTTATTTGATAATATCGGAACTCTGCTTGGAGTTTCCCGTAAAGCCGGTCTTTTAGATGAGAACGGAAACCTGCCTCGTGCCGGTAAAGCCCTGATGGCTGATTCTGTGGGAACAATGTTCGGTGCCACCATGGGAACTCCTACAGTAACCTCCTATATTGAAAGTGCCTCCGGGGTTGCCGAAGGCGGAAAAAGTGGTTTAACAGCGGTTGTTGTGGCCTGTCTGTTTGCGGTTTCCTTAATTTTTGCTCCCCTTGTCGGGTTGATTCCTGGACAAGCTACTGCTCCGGTTCTTATTCTAGTGGGTGTTTTAATGATGAGTGAAGTCACTCAAATTAAATTTGATGACTTTACCGAAGCGTTACCGGCCTTTATGACAATTGTTATGATGCCTCTAACCTTCTCAATCGCTCAAGGTTTGGCCTTTGGATTTATGTCTTACACGATTATTAAACTGATTACCGGAAAACACAAGGATAACAATCCAGTCACGTATACCTTAACAGTCCTATTTATCGTCCACTTTATACTTGGTGGTGGCTGATTTTAACTTAAAATCTGGGAGAGATGTGGTGACACATCTCTCCATATTCTCAAACAATTAGTAGTTTTTTTGCATACTAATAATTGAAGGTTTCTAACTTCTAATTTTAATTTTATAATTCAATAGAGTAGAGTGCCTAGACACCTAATGCTCGGCGTTTTTAGAATCCTAGGAGAGCGCCGTTAGCAATATAGGAAAGGATGGGAATTGGATGCGTATCCTCTTTAAAAATGCGAATATTGTTACAATGAATTCTGAACGGGAAATACTCCAAGGTGATCTGCTTGTTGATGGATCACAGATTGTTGCAGTTGGGGGAGTTATCGAAGATCCTGTAGATCAAGTTATTGACCTTAATGGAGATTTACTAATACCAGGTTTAATTCAGACTCATATTCATTTGTGTCAGACTCTGTTTCGAGGACAGGCTGACGATTTAGAACTTTTAGATTGGCTTAAATTAAGAATTTGGCCTCTGGAAGGCGGCCATGACCCGGAATCCTTATATGATTCTGCCTTATTAGGGATTGGAGAATTGTTTCTGGGTGGGACAACGACGATTGTTGACATGGAAACTGTGCATCATACTGAACATGCCTTCGAAGCCATCCTGACCAGTGGCTTAAGAGCTTTGAGCGGGAAGGTAATGATGGATGATTGCAATGGAGATATACCACTTTCCTTGCAAGAAAAGACGGAGGATTCACTGCAGGAAAGCGTAGATTTGTTTGAAAAATATCACGGTAAAGGAAATGGGCGTCTAGAAGTTGCCTTTACTCCGCGCTTCGTTATTTCCTGCACCGATTCATTATTAAAAGAGGTTTCGCAACTTGCCCGCCAAAAGAATGCTTTTGTCCATACCCATGCCTCAGAAAACCGTTCTGAAATTGAACTAGTGGAAAGTACTCGAGGGATGAGGAACATTATTTATCTGGACAAGGTCGGATTAACAGGGCCCAAGCTAATCTTAGCTCATTGTATCTGGCTTGATGAGGCAGAAAAGGAGATTCTTGTCCGCACCAAAACAAGAATTTCACATTGCCCGTCTTCAAATCTTAAGCTGGCCTCTGGAATTGCGCCGATTCCGGAACTTATGAGCCGTGGGGCAGAGGTTTCTCTAAGCGCCGATGGGGCACCCTGTAACAACAATTTAGACGGATTCCGGGAAATGAGACATGCCGCTTTGATTCAGAAGCCATTACATGGACCGACTGTTATGCCTGCGCGAGAAGTTTTTGAACTGGCTACCTTGGGTGGAGCAAGAGCTATCGGCCACGAACATGATTTGGGAAGTCTGGAAGTCGGCAAAAAAGCTGATTTGGCAGTCGTAAGCTTGCAGGGGTTACACACCTGGCCAAATGAACATGTTGATGTTTATTCGCAGTTGGTTTATCAAGCGGTTTCCTCTGATGTTCGCCTGACAATGGTAGACGGCAAAATTGTCATGAAAGATCGCCAACTGTTAACAATTGATGTTCCGAAGCTTAAAGTAAGCTCAACCCGCAGTCTGAATCGAGTCTTGCACCGGGTGGGACTTGTTTAAACTACCTCTTATTGCTATGTTAATGATCGAAAAGTGTCCCCATAGCCCTGGATGGCAAGAGGGGGCACTTCCTATTAAGCAAGCAGATCAAGCATGCAAGTAGGAAGCCTTAAATTTATTTGCACATCATGAAAAATTGAAGCCTTATCATACGTGAATGGAGCATGAGCATATGTCGAGCTTTAAACAAAGAATGGATGAAGCCCGGGGCCTGGTGAAGATTGACATGGTTCTGAGAGGAGCAATGTTAGTTAATGTCTTTTCGGGAGAAATCCACGAAACAGAGATTGGAGTCCATCAAGGAGCTTTTGTCGGCATTGGCACCTTTGCAGAAGCAGAAAAAGAGCTGGATTTGTGCGGTAAATATGTTGTTCCGGGCCTGATAGACGGACATGTTCATATTGAAAGCTCGCATCTCTGTCCGGAGGAGTTCTGCTCAGTTCTGCTTTCCCATGGTGTAACTACAGCGGTTGTAGATCCTCATGAAATTGCCAATGTTTTAGGAAGTCGAGGGATTCAATATATCCTGGATAGTGTTAATGGGTTACCCTTTAATACCTTTGTAGCACTTCCCTCATGTGTACCAGCAACAGATTTAGAAACGTCCGGGGCCCGCCTCAAAGCTGCAGATCTCCTACAATTCGTCGGACACCCTAAAGTTATAGGTTTAGGAGAAGTTATGGATTACCTGGGAGTTATCGAAGCTAAGCAGGATATGGTGGAAAAGCTAAGTCTTCCTGTATCCTTCTTTGACGGCCATGCTCCGGGAATATCTCCCCAGGATCTTAATGCTTATTTCCTAGCCGGAATACATACTGAACATGAATGCTCCACGGTAGAAGAGGCTAGAGAACGTCTGCGACGGGGTTTTCATGTTATGTTGCGAGAGGGGAGTGCGGCCAAGAACCTTTTAGATCTTTTGCCTGCAGTCACGAGCCAAAATTCCGGACAATGTCTTCTAGTCACAGATGACCGACATCCCAGGGATCTTCTAAATGAAGGAAGCATCGATCATCTTGTTCGCCTGGCGATTAAGGCAGGAGTAGATCCAATTCAAGTAATCCAGATGGCTACGATCAATGCTGCCCGAGCAATTGGGCTCTCTCGCTTAGGTGCGGTAGCGCCTGGTTATCAAGCGGATTTTGTTGTGTTAAATGATTTAAAGAGTTTTGCAATAGAGGAAGTATACTGGCAAGGAACAAAGGTAAGCCCAAAGGGCGAGCGGCCAAAATTTCCACGCTCTGATGCCTCTGGACTTACTGAAAGTGTACATTTAACGGATTGGGTACCCAAAAAGCTTAGAGTATTTGCCAATAGCAAATCCAAATCCTTGAGCCATGCTCAAGTTCGGGTCATTGGAGTCCAAGAGCATTCCCTAGTTACAAGGGCCCTAATACGGGAACTGCCTGTCAAAGATGGACTGATTATGACTGATTTAACTCAAAAGATTGCCAAATTAGCTGTGCTGGAACGTCATCATGGAACTGGCAATATCGGGGTAGGGTTTGTCGAAGGTTTAGGCCTAACCAAAGGAGCTATTGCTTCGACAGTCGCTCACGATTCGCATAATTTAGTTGTCGTTGGAATGAGTGACGAGGAAATGAACTTAGCCATTAGAACCTGTGTTGAGATGGGTGGCGGTCTTTGTCTTGTCGATAACCATCAGATAATCGGAAAACTCCCTTTGCCAATTGCCGGATTAATGACAGACCAGGATGCCGAAACTGTAGCTCAGAATTTAGCTGAGTTACATAGGTTAGCAGTCGGTCTTGGAATTAATCGAATGGTTGATCCTTTCATGACCCTGGCATTTCTTTCTTTGCCTGTTATCCCGGAATTAAAACTTACAGATTTAGGCTTGGTTGACGTAGAACAGTTTCGGTTAACAGATGTAGTATTAGAAAGTTAGGCTTAACTTTTAGATCTGCATTTAAGCCATCTTTAGAATTGGTATGCTCCCTAATAGTAGACAGATTAAATAATGAAATCTGTTACGAAAGGGGAGCAGTTCTTTTATTTTTAGGAACAAGGGGATCAATATCTGGATTTGAACAATAGTAGCTATTGCCTTTGCTTGAAGAAGAAAAGTTGCCGGTGATCCTTTTCGTAGATTATAATGGTTGGAGAGAAACTATAATATTCTAAATTGTCAAGGGTAGTGTAAAACTTTCTAGGACTAAAGGGAAAAGTTTTAAAAAAATATAAATTCATAAAGGTTTTTAGTGATATTTGACGAACTTAGTCTATTAAGCCTAAATATATAAGACAAAGACAGACACAAATCTTGGATAGGGTGAATTTTCATGCGGTTGGTAAGTACTCGTTATGTCAAGGAAGGATCGATTTTAGCACGTCCTGTAATTAATTCTTCAGGTAGAATTTTATTGCAGACTGGCATTCGCCTGACTGCTTCTTATATTGAACGTTTAATAACCATGGGTTACGATGTTCTTTTTATTCAGGATAATCGATTGGAAGACGTTGAATTTCATATGTCGATTACCGGCCAAACTCGGGAAGTTGCCTATAAAACGATTAAGCATGTCAGCAATTATATAGAGAGTGGTCAAGAAGGGACTTTAGTCGTGGCTGACGTACGATCAACTGTTCAGCAAATGATTAACGACCTACTTTTTAGTGCAGATATTTTAGGGAATTTGACCGACATGCAAGGGTATGATGATTATACTTTTCACCATTCTATTAATTCAACGATTGTTGGCCTTGTCTTAGGAATTGCTTCAGGATATTCTGAACAAAAATTAATCGAGTTTGGTATGGGCATTCTCATGCATGACATTGGAAAGATATTAATACCAGAACATATCCTTAATAAAAAAGCCCCTCTAACTGAGGCGGAATTTGAGGAGATTAAGAAGCACGCAGGAGATGGATTTAATATTTTACGGAAAAATAACGATTTCAGTTTACTTTCGGCGCATGTGGCCTTTCAGCATCAGGAAAAGTGGGATGGGTCGGGTTACCCCAGAGGGCTTAAAGGAAGCGAAATTCATGAATATGGCAGATTGGCTGCAGTAGCGGATGTTTATGAAGCTTTGACCAGTAAACGGATTTATCGCAAAGCTATTGAGCCTAATGAGGCTTATGAATACATTGTTTCTCAATCTAATTCCCATTTTTGTCCTCGAACTTTAGAAGTATTTAAAAAACATATTGCTGTATACCCGTCAGGTTCTGGGATTCTATTGAGTAATGGACAAAGAGGAAATGTGGTAAAACAAAACCCCGCCTTCCCTAACCGGCCCTTCGTCAGGATGTTCTATGAGAATGAAGAGGAACTTGCTTCGCCGATGGATTATAACCTGGCAGAATGTCCCTCTCTGATGATTGTTGCTGTGGACAATCGTTAAATATTTGTAAAAAAGTAGAGCCTTTTTCTTAGACTGATATGCTTGCTTTAGGTAGAAGGAGGAATACTCCTGCTGGTGCTGTACGGCAGCGGCGTGGAGTTCTGCCCTGAAAAGAAGTATATCAAAATGAGTTAGAAGGCTCTTTTTTTGTGGTGTAATAGTGTAGATTTATCATGATAATGCAGATCTCATACATGGAAAACCAGGGTTAGTCGCTTTTAGCCTATAGCTTAGCGCCAGCCCTGGTTTTCGATCATTTGTTATGAATTGTTCAGAAGTGCTTGGAAGTCTGCCAGTTCGTGAACAGGTCTTTGACAGGTAAAATTTTCGCATAAATACGCTGTCGTTTGATCCGGCTCAACAGGGTAATCATGAAGCCAAGGGACAATATCACTAATACTTCCTTCTTGGTACAAAACTGATGAATAGGGACGAAACTCAGAGAAGAAAAGTTTACGCATTTCCGGAAGTTCAGTGGAGTTAAGGGAGCCTGCCAGTATCAATTCTTGAGAAGGATGAAGCGCATACTGGATAGCTTGGATAAATGCTGTGTACCCTGAAGGATGCTCTTCAAGAACTGTTCGGAAGTCCAGCAATTGCTGCTGGGCCTTTTGTTCCCAATGTTCATCTCCGGTTAGGCGGGCGAGACGAAGTAAATTGAGGGCAGTGATGGAATTGCCAGAAGGAAGGGCACCGTCATAACTTTCTTTGGGGCGAAAGAGAAGTTCTTCTGCGTCTGAGCCTGTCAGGCAATATCCGCCGCCTTTTTCGTCAAAAAACAGAGAATCTTGTTGTTTTTGAAGTTCCAGGATGGTTTGGAGGACTTCAGGTTTGCCGTTTGCAGAGTAAAGTTCCAGAAGACCCCAAATTAGAAAGGCATAATCATCTAAGTATCCCAAATAGGCAGTATCACCCTCACGGTAACGGGCCATCAGACGGCCGTCACTTCGCCGGAGCTGAGTAAGTACAAAGTCTGTTGCTCTTTCAGCTGCTTTCAAATAGGAAGTGTCTCCCAGAACTTGAGCCCCTTTTGCTAGGGCAGCAATCATCAAACCATTCCAGGAGGTTAATATCTTATCATCTTTATGAGGGTGGACTCGTTTTTCCCGTGCATTAAAGAGTGCTTGCCGTGCGGATTCTAGAGATTGCAATACTTTCTCTTCAGATAAAGAGTTCTCCTGGGCAAGCTGCTTGATATTTCCCAATAAAAGGTTGGGTATATTTTTTCCTTCGAAGTTTCCTTTAGGAGTGATGTCATATACAGCACAATACTTAGCCGCTAGCTCTTTATCTAGAACGGCTTCAACCTCCTGGGGAGTCCAGACGTGGAATTTTCCCTCTTCCCCCTCAGCGTCGGCATCTTCTGCTGAATAGAAACCTCCCTCGGGCGATGTCATATCTCGCAGTACATAGGTGAAAATCTCTTGGGCGATTTGAGCATCTTTAGAAAAGTTGGTTGCTTGATAGCTTTCTAAATACGCTAGGGCTAATAAGGCGTTATCATAAAGCATCTTTTCAAAGTGAGGTACTAACCATTTATCGTCGGTACTATACCGGGCAAATCCAAATCCCACATGGTCATAGATCCCGCCGAGAGCCATACCATCGAGAGTCTTACGGAGGATTTCCCGGGCTCGGTCCTGAGGATGATCCTCCCCATAGCGTAGGAGAAAGGTTAGTGTATGTGGAGTTGGAAATTTTGGGGCGCTTCCAAAACCTCCGTAACGTGAGTCAAAGCTCTGGTCAAGGACGGAATATGCCTGGGAGATAACGTTATTTCCCCAGGATTGGATGGATTCCGAGGTATCATTAGGGTTACTTGAGACTGGAGAGGTTTTATTGGGTACTGAGCGTCCGGTATGGACAGCATTCACAATCTGATCCGCAGACTCACGTAATTTATGTTCATTAGTTGCCCAGAGAGTCCCTACTTGTTCTAAAAGCTCCAGCATTCCCTTATAGCCATAGCGCTCTGTTTTTGGGAAATATGTCCCGGCAAAAAACGGCTTTTTCTCGGGGGTCATCATAATTGTCAGCGGCCAGCCCCCTGATCCTGTGAGAGCTTGGCAGAAGGCCATGTACAAATGATCCACGTCCGGGCGTTCTTCGCGGTCGACTTTGATAGAGATAAAGTAGCGATTTAGTAAGGCTGCAACTTCATCGTCTTCAAAGGATTCCCGTTCCATTACGTGGCACCAGTGACATGTAAACTTCGTGACCCACTAGGAATACCCAATAGATAGGAAAATTGGCTTGTTCTCTGCTTTCGCTTTCTGAAAAGCTTCATCTCCCCAAGGAAACCAGTCTACAGGGTTGTTTGCGTGTTGGAGTAGATAGGGTGATTTTTCCTTGGATAGTCTATTGGGTTTATTCATAATAGTCATATAGGCAACACCTCCTTTTTTTGCTATCTCCGCAGTTAATATACCCAAACAATACTCACCTAACGCATTAATAGGATAGTCCTAAGCTAATATTTTCTACATGGGAATCTGATTAATATTAGGCTTATAAGTAAATAATAGACTTGTTGAGATTGATCGTAATAGGTTAATTCATAGAATTAAAGATGAGATATGGTTGAGATTCCTGAAAGAATTTTTTACGAGGAATTATTATTATTGTATTACTTGTTTCAGGAGGTAAGGATGGAAAACATACAAACAACTCTTCAAACTAATTCCGAAAAAGTCAATTTTACAGAAGTTGATCATAATTTAGAAAACGTCATGCCGACTGCAACTGAGATATGCCATCTTTGGTCAAGCTATATGGCTGAATGTATGTCCGTTGCATTTCTAAAACATATGGTCGCTAAATCCAAAGACCCTGCATTTCATAAGGTTTTGCAATTTGCATTAAATACTTCAAGCCAAAGAGTAGATTCTATGGAGAACTTGTTTAATGTAATCTTACATCCGATACCCTACGGGTTTGGAGAAGAAGATGTTGATATTAATGCCCCACAATTATTTTCTGAAGAATTTTGTGTCATGTACACACGTTTTACGTCTAAATATATTCTGATTAACTATGGTTTTGCTTTTAGTGATTGCACCCGCTCAGACTTCAGGCAGTTATTTTCTGGTTTTATAGATGGTACTAAGGCAGTTATTGCGACAGCTGATAATGTCTTAATTGCTAAAGGTCTTTTAACTAAACAGCCAAATATCCCAGTACCGAAAAAGACTGTTTTCATCAATAACAAAGGTTATTATGGCTCAATATTTGGTGCCAATAGACCGATTAATGCCATTGAGATCAGCAATATTTTTAACATTACGACTTTTAAGAGAAATATGAGGGCTCTAAAACTAGGGTTTGCTCAAGTGGTAAAATCAGAAAAAATAAGAGATTATTTAATCAAAGGGCTTCATATGGCCGATAAACAATTGGACATATTGGTCTCCTTTCTCCATAAAGAAGACTTACCGGGTCCTGAAATCCTAGATTTTCGAGTGACTGACTCCATAGATTCGCCCTATAGTGACAGGCTTATGCTCTATCATGTGACCGTGATGATAGGATATATTGCCCAGTCGTATGGCCATGGTATAACCAATACTGCAAGACAGGATATCGGTTCAGCTTTTACTCGTCTTATGATTGAAATTATGAAATATACCAAAGATGGAGTCGAAATATTAATTGAAAACAATTGGTTTGAACAGATTCCGCAAGCTGCCGATCGCCAGGAGCTAACACACTGAATATTATGTTCTATCCTTTGCTTTTCCTTCTATATTTGATACATTTTAAGAGGCTGCTCATCTCCACCATTAACACACTAACATATAAAATTTCTGTTTGCGTGATCCTGAGGCCGATGGATTCGGCATGGTTACTCCTCCGTCGCGAAAGAGAGGGCAAATGGTGCATCGATGCACCATTTGATTTTTAACTCCATGTGCAGGTTTTTTGAAGCTAAAAGGCTGCTTTTTTCACCCTTCAAAGGAATAATCGATATATGCCTGTTTAATAGTCTTATAGAGCTCTCTGGAGACTGGAATAGGCTTATTTGAAAAGGTGATGATGTCTTTATCCGTAATACGGTGAATACTGTCCATATTCACAATGTAAGAGCGGTGGGGCTTAATAAACCGTTTATCCCTAAGCAAGTCGTTCTCAAGCTGGCTCATAGTTCCATAGCTTTCCAAAACCTCACCCGTTGTTAAGTGAAAGAATAATGTTCGCCCTAAAACCTCGGTATATTCAAGATTATGTAATAAAATTTTAGTTAAACAAGTTTTACATTTTACAAGAATTCCTTTTTCCTTTTCATCAGCAATCTCAGTACAAGCCTTTTCTAAAATGGGCATAAGCTCTTCTTTGCTGATTGGCTTTAGAAGATAATAAAAAGCATCTACTTTGTAAGAATCTACAGCAAACTCGCGTGACGAGGTTAAAAATATTATTTTGGATAGGTTGCTTTTCTGTCTAATCTCTGTTGCAACCTCAATACCGGTCATCAAAGGCATCACAACGTCTAAAATTAAAAGATCGTAGCTTTTACGATTTTCTGTTGCCGCAAGCAAATCCAAGCTGCTGGAAAAGATGTCGCATTTAATGTTGTATTTAGAGCTATGAGAAGCTCTAAACTCCTCTACGATTTGGTTTATCTGTAATAATTCATTATAATTATCATCACATATAGCAATATGTAGCATAAAAAAGTGCCATTCCTTTCGCTGTGCTCAAAGGGACTAAAGCAAAGACTGTCCTTCTTAATGAGGACTTTTTTGTTGTACCCTTTTATTAAGCAAATCACTCTACAACAGTACGCTACTACAGAATAATGCTTGTCTTAAAGATTCTGTCTTCGGCTGTGAAGGAATACATCCCGCCGTATTTATGTGCTATCGCTGCGATACTTTTTGTGCCAAAGCCATGATTCGTATCCGTACTTATCGGCATGTCGTCAACAAATATGATCGTGCCATCAAAGCTGTTGGTGATTTGTATATAGAGCTTATTATTGTTGACTTTGGAGACGATTTTTATGATTCTGTCATTTGTGCCATAAATACCCTTACAGGCACTAATAGCATTTTCAAGGGCATTAGCAAAAATAACACAAAGATCCATATCGGAAACGACGTTTTTCTGAGGGAGATTAATCTGAGTTTCAACAGTAATCTGTTCATTCTTGGCCCTCGCTATATAAGAAGATAGAATTAAATTGACCGTATAATTCCTGCAATATTTTTCAACCACAGCACAGTTAATAGTTTCTTCGACCTCTGTAATATACTTTTGCGCCGCCTCCTGGTTGTTGTCTGCGAGATAGGAGTTGATCAGATTCAAGTGGTGCCGCATATCGTGGCGATACAGCATTGTTTTTTCTTGTGATTCTTCCAATGATTCAAAATGAATCTGTGCTGCGGCTACTTGAGTCATTAATAAATTCTGTTCGTTTTGGAGGGTAATCTGTTCTCTGGTTTGTTTAAAAAAGCGCAGAATCAGAAAATAGGCTGAAAGAGTCAAAATAAAGAGTAGCACAGCATCCTTTAAAATTGGCCGAATGATAACATTGTCCAAATCATATTTTGCAATAGAATAAATAAGTATAGAGTATGAAAGCGGTATAATGCAAAAGCCAAACCAGCCTTTATCGGTGTTGTTCATCATGTAAAGAAATGGCGGACGGATATACTTGTAAATTATAAATCCTGTGGGCAGATACAGGATATAGCAAACAATGTTCACGATTTCCCTGCTGGAGTCAAAAAAAGATGAAATAATAAGTCCTACTAAAGAGAATGATGTGCTTATAGCGATGAGTGTCAAAAGAATAAAGAATACCTTGATTGGTTTGAATTTTGAGATGAACACAAATGCTAAAAATACCGGAAGGTGGACAAGAAGGGGATATAGTTTCATAAACTGTGCATACCCTAAATTGAGCAAAACCAACCCATCACAAACTAGCATGATAGCTACATAAAGCCCCAACAGATAGCGGTCTCTTTTGCGCATTATCTCACAATCCAAAAGCATATACATCACGCTGATTGCGAAAATAAAAGATAGAACCGATCTTATATAATCCATCATATTGCTAACTCCTATTCGTCTCCCGATTTTAATTATGTCAGCAGATTTACCTTCCAATATTTGTTTCATTATACTAAAACCGTTACAAAAAAACACCTAAAACCGTCTAAAATTACATTTCATAACAAAAAACACCCGTTTCATGCGGGTGGCAATTTATTTACTATATTTATTGCAATAATTTTAATGAGTCCAAATATCAAATAATATTTGTGTCGCCAATGGCATTAAATTTCTAGAGCTCAGAGGAATACAAATATAGATAACAAAATTTCGCTTTTTCACAGTCAACGTCTTCTGAAAATTGAGGTGCGATGAACATAATTTTAAATGTTAAAAGGAGGTAGTTATTACGCCCTATGACTTTATAACCTATGTTATAGTGGTCTTATTTTTCTGCTGCGTTTCAATATGGATAGTGTTAGCTTACAAGGATATTATCGTGCAAAAATTAGCATATAAGAAATTAATTAAGGCTCAAGAAGAGACAATTTCAATTGTCGAAAGTATGACAGATGGTTTTTATGCCTTAGATAGAGACTTTCAATTCACTTATGTAAACCGCGCAGCTGAAGTTGCTTTTAGTAAATCTCGGGATGAGGTATTGGGCAAAAAAATAACTCAAGTATTTAAGGCTAATGAAACCATCCTATTGAACTATAATAAAGTAATTTACGAAAATTGCCCAATAACTTTTGAAATCATCTCTGAAGCTCTAGGCAATAAATGGTTAGAAATAAATGCTTGCCCTACAGACAATGGACTAGCTTGTTATTTCCGTGATATTACAAGTCGTAAGTCAGCAGAAGAAAACCTCTTGGACGGAGAGCATTGTCATATAACGGGGATTATGGACGTTACCGAACAAAAGCGTATTCAAAAAGAGATGGCTAATCTTGAGCGTTTAAACCTGGTGGGTCAGTTGGCTGCTGGTATAGCCCACGAAATAAGGAATCCGATGACGACAGTTAGGGGTTATCTTCAACTTATATCTGCAAAACCCAATTATGCAGACCAGAAGGATGCCTTCAACTTGATGATTTCGGAGCTAGATCGTGCAAACTTTATTATTTCGGAATTTCTTGCGCTGGCTCAAACTAAACCTACTGAATTTAAATCCCAAAATCTTAACGACATTGTTACTAATTTATACCCACTTCTAGAGGCAGATACTTTTACGCAAAACAAAAAAATCCGTTTTATTCCCGGTGAAATTCCCAATTTGGATCTTGACGGAAGAGAAATCTGTCAACTGTTACTGAATTTAACACGCAATGGACTTGAAGCAATGGGGGTGGGTGGTTCTCTAACTATTAAAACTTATGTAGAGGACAGTACGGTAGTGCTTTCAATTAAAGATGAGGGGTCTGGCATTCAACCAGAAAACCTCAAGAAATTAGGAATCCCCTTCTATACAACTAAAGACAGTGGGACTGGGTTGGGTCTACCAACTTGCTTTAGAATTGCAGAATCTCATAAAGCTAAGCTAAAGATATTCTCTAGTTCCGGTGGGACAACTATCTGTACACTTTTCCCCATTCCGGATGAATGATCGAAAACAGGTTCTCAAACTCTATGTCAATAGTTCCAAAAATCATCGTCCTGATAAAAGATTTCACAAAATCACTCATTACCATTATAAACAATTGAAGGCTTCCTCCCAAATATCCTTTCTCGAATTACTTCTGAGAAAGGATATCTTTTATTCTGAGATGGTTAATATTCAGTATAGAACTGGGGGCGGTTTTCAGAATAAATCAATTTATAATAACGCTTGAAGAGGATGGAAGATTTGTTGTTAATTAAAGGATTTTGGCTGTTGAAGGAGAATAATGTCAAGATCCTTGAAAGGAGGGGTGTTTATAAAACTTGACATTCTAACCCTTGCTTTTATCCTCAGTTTGACATTGGTCACCCAGGTTAGCGCTCTTTTTCTCCAATATAGAGTGAATAAAACCTACAGTGGAATTGGATGTTGGCTGCTGGGTTCTAGTTTAATGGCACTGGGATTTATCTTTATGCCCCTGTTAACCGTAAAATCCCTCGAAATGCTTGCCAGGATCGCTAACCCACTGGTGATTTTAGGGCATATCTTCTTATATATCGGCATTTTACAGTTCCTAAATAAGAAATTGAATCAATGGATACCAATTTCGATTTTTTTATTTTTTACTCTTTCCTATTATAATTACATGTATTTCAATAATGATATTTCTTCACGTACAGTTGTCGTACAAGCTACGATAGCTATTATTTCATTTATGATCTCATACCAGCTTTTCTTCAAAAATGACAGACTTATCTCTTGCTCAGCCAACTTTACCGCCACTGTTTTTCTCGTATATGGATGTTTTTCAACATTACGTACCTTTTTGGCAATTATGTTACCTCCTATGCGCTCATATAGTGACCAAGCGGCGACTCTTATCGTTGGATTTATTGTTCCAATCATCACAAGTGCTTTATGGACATTTGGGTTGATTATCATGGTAAATCAGAGGCTAAATAATGAAAATCAAGTAGAAAAAGAAAAGTTGCAATTGGTCTTTAACACAAGTCCAGATGCCGAATTGATAACGCGATTGAATGATGGCTTATTTGTTGACGTCAATACTGGATTTTCAGTATTAAGTGGCTACACTCGTGCCGAGGTCATAGGAACTGCTACATTAAAAATAATCTGGCATAATATCGCGGATCAAAAGTCTTTCACAACTAAGTTGAATGATCGAGGAATTTGTGTAAACGAGGAATTTCTTTTCCAACGTAAAGATGGAAGTCAGTTTGTGGGAATGATCTCAGGCAGGATCATTGAGATTAACACAGTACCCCATATTATTAGTGTGATTCGTGACATTACAGAGCGCAAGCTGGCAGAGCAGCAAATACAAAAGCTGGTTCAACAGCTTGAAATCGAGAAGAATACCGCTCAGCTCAATTCGATTACTGACAGTCTGACAGGTTTGGCGAATCGTAGATATTTTGATGAGGCTCTCAGAACAGAGTTTTACAGGATGAAGCGATCTGGGTCAACTTTGTCGCTAATCATGCTAGATGTAGATTATTTTAAAAAATTCAATGACCGCTATGGCCATTTAGCCGGAGATGAGTGCTTGCGGCTGGTTGGAACTACATTAAGAACGATTGTTGGGCGAGCGCCTGACATTGTTGCACGATATGGAGGAGAAGAGTTTGTTGTTATACTGCCCGAGACAGACAAAAATGGGGCTAAATCTTTGGGAGAGCGAATCCGGAAAGCAGTTGAAGAGCTTGCTATTCCACACGCTGCATCCGACATTGCTGAATGTGTTACGGTTAGCCTCGGGGTTGTAACCGTTTACACGAACCGTTTAGCATCACCAGAGAAAGTTGTGTCACTAGCTGATGAAGCACTTTATTGTGCCAAAAAAGGAGGACGTAACCAGATCGCGGTTGCACCTCAACTTGTTACAAAGGTGCTATCAGATTGAAATCTTCTGTCAATCAAGTGTCAATTCAAAATACTAGATAACATTTTAAAAACTAGACCTGATTCTTCTGATGTCAGAATTATCTGATAAAAAACTGATTATATAAGAGTCTCTAAGACGTCATCAGAATCACTATACAAGGTGATTAACGATATTCTTGATTATCGGGAGGCAAATCCTTAACCCAAACCGAGATAGGTTTTGGCGTCTGCTATTGAAAAGCCCCAAACTTAACTCAATTCTTCGTTTTTATCAATCCGAAAGCCACTTGGTATTGAAGTGCTTTTTATCTTTATACGGGTACCGAATTTGGGTGAATCCCAAGGATCTAGCTTTATGGGCATTTTCTCTAGCATCGAGGTATTTTTCGTAGATCGCTTGAATGGACTGACTGTGGATTGGGTATTGACCTTTTGTTGCCAAATGCAACATCCTGTTGAAGTTTCACTTTAAGTAATTCACTTGAAATGGATGTTTTTACGATTTTTACATTTTTAACCTCTGAATTTATTTTTATATAGAGTGAAACAATAAGAGTTGCGAGTATAAAAATTTTAAGGAGAGGTTTAAATGGAAAAAATTATATCATTGATTATTGGATTACTAGGTTTTACTCGTAAAGTAGGTAAAATGAAAGATTCAATGGTTATTTCGATGCTAGGTGGGTTAGTTGGAGTAATTTCCATGGATATGATAAACATATTATTATTTATCACTAAAAAATCGGAAAATACCTTAGCTCATGTAGGCGGATCAATGTTTGTACACAAAATAAGAGTTAATCAACCGAAAAATGAATTACTAGGACAGATTTGGCATATGCTCACGGGTATTGGGCTGGGTATCCCCATTATGTACTGTTTAAAAGCCACAGGTATAAATTATCACCGTATGAAAGGAGCTTTCATAGGTGCAATGAGTTGGGGGTTAGTTTATGGATTAGGTGGTAAAATACAGTTATATTCAGCAAAACCACGGTTAACTAAAACACATTTTAGTTACTTATTAACGGATATTGTTTATGGATTATTTACTGCTGAAGCTATAAAAATCCTTTCTGACCCAGAAGTGTTTGAAGATAATGATATCGTTTTAGAACATCCGTCAAGTGAAATAGGCCTTGTGGCAAAATAATAATTAATCAGAAAGGCATTTCCTGTCAAAGGAATCCTTTCTGACTCAGAATTTAAAGTTGGATACTCAACTACCATGGAGGTAGTTTGCATGTGTATAGCCTTTCTACTGAATGCGTATAATTTACTAAAGATAAATGTTGCAAAAAGGGGTTATATGATGACCGAAGACAGTATTATCCAAAAGGTTAAAGATAGCTACTTTGATGATTTAACTATTAGACTCGAAGAATTAAAGAAGATGCTGAGAGAAGTAATGCCTGTAGAAGGCTATGTAGATCATGAAATATTCGAAGAGGATGGAGTCACGACCTTTGTCTTTAAGGACTATTACAATGAAGATAAGTGGGATGCTGCAGATTTACTATGTAAGTTGACTATCAATTCAGAAGGAATCATTCAAGCTGTTGAACATGACATTCCTCCGTACATTAATAATATAAACAAAAGAATAATGCTATTCCTTTCAGGTTTGGTGGGGAAGGAGATAAATTATAAAATGAAAGATGACCATATGGTCGATCCCCTTGAACCGGTGGTTGATTATTTGTATGACTAACGGAATATTCATTGACGCATCTCTTTGCCAGGAGAGCATAGTTTGCTATACGGTAGTACGTAAATAGGGCAGTCATTCCGGCTTGGAAATGACTGCCCTATATTTTGTCTTTTACTAGACTTGAAGAGGCATGTGATATATAATAAGGAAGGTTTCTTCGAAAAATAATTATATATAATATCCCTTACTAATACTATATCATAAAGACCACAGGAATGTCAAACGGTTTTTCTCAAAATTCTTTTGTTTAGGAGCGTGATCCAATGGACAGTTACCAAGAAAATCATCAAGAGGAGATTGAGTATCTTAAGAAGACATTAGCCTTTATCGAAGAAGAAGTGAAAAAGGAAGAGAAAAATTTAGAAGAGAAAAAGAGTGATTTAATAGCTGCCAAAAAGGATATGTATGAAAACACTGTTCATATTGCGAGCGATTTTGAGAGTCTTGTCGATATTAACCTGCATCTTATGCAAGTCAATAATCATATATCGGGTTACGACACACGGCGCATCAAGAACCTCAAGAAAATGATAAACTCACCTTACTTTGGCCGCTTTGACTTTATAGAAAAGGGTTTTAATGAAAAAGAAAAGATATACATTGGACTTTACAATTTAATGGATAAAAACACGGGTGAAGTCTACGTTTATGACTGGCGCGCACCTATTTCAAGTGTATTTTATAGATATGAATTAGGTGAAGTAATGTATGACACTCCGGCAGGGGTTAGTCGGGGAGATGTGTCTTTGAAAAGGCAATATCAAATTCGAGACTCACAGCTTAAATACTTTTTCGATTGTAGTGTTAGGATTACCGACGAAATACTACAGGAAGTACTAAGTCATAATACTTCCGCCAAAATGAAAAATATTATCGAAACGATTCAAAAGGAACAAGACGTAATTATTAGGGATAGGGATCATGAGCTCTTAATTGTGCAAGGTGTAGCGGGTAGTGGAAAAACATCAATTGCTCTGCATAGGATTGCCTTCCTTCTTTATGAGGGGCTTAATACCAATCTGCAGTCTAAGGATGTGATCATAATATCTCCTAACTCAGTTTTTAGTCATTATATTTCCAGTGTCCTTCCTGAGCTTGGAGAAGAAAACGTAAGGCAAAGCATCTTTGACGATTTAGTTTTAGAGGTTTTGCAGGGCAGGTTTGGTAAGGAAACAAGGGAGATGCAGCTTGAAGCCTTGATACATTCCCGCGTGAAGATTGGGGATGAAGGTCGGAAGAAAAGCATCGATTTTAAGGGTTCGAGGGTATTTAAGAAAATTCTTGATAGACTTTTATGGCACTACGCCCATCGGCTTATTGAATTTGAGGACGTCTATTATAACGGAACAATTCTTGCGACCAGGCAGCAGCTAAAGAACCGTTTCCTACACAATGAAATTGGTATTCCCATGGCAAAACAGCTCAATAAAATCGAGACGATCCTTTTGCAAAAGGTTCACCCCTTACAGAAAAAGAGACTCAAACGTTTAGAAAAGATTGTGGAAAAAAGTGAAGGGCATGAGTTTGAAATAAAGTCCTTTAGCCGCTTATTAGCTATTAAACAAGCCGTGGCTTTTCGGGACCGTATTCAAAAATTCACGAAGGTTGATTACGGTGACTTGTATACGCAGTTATTCAAGAACCGTGGGCTTTTGCATAAATTGGCCCAAGGACTAACACTTCCGGAGAATATTAACGAAATCATTTCAACAACTCTTCAGAATCTAGAAGAGGGGCAAGTGCACTATGAAGATTACGCTCCGCTTCTTTACCTGAAACTGAAAGTTGAAGGGAATAATGTGGTTTCTGGTATTAAACATGTGGTCATTGATGAAGCCCAAGACTATACTCCTCTGCAATACGAGGTTTTTAAGATCTTGTACGATAATGCAACCTACACTGTTTTAGGAGACATACGTCAAGCGATCGAAAAACCAATAGACTATTCACTATATGACGATGTTTCCGAGATACTCAATAAAGGTAAGACGATTAAGCTGTCTTTAAATAAAGGCTATAGGTCAACTTGTGAAATTAACGCCTTCACACAGAAGCTGCTTGGTGAAGGAAACCAACACGATTATTGTTCTATTGAACGATATGGTGAGGAACCTAAGGTTATTCAGCGAGAAACATTAGAGGGAATTGATCAGTCCATCATAGCAGACATAGGGAATTATACCCAGCAAGGGTATGAATCAGTCGCCATCATATGTAAAACTCAAAAAGAGGCAGAAAAGGTGTTTAGTCGCTTGAAAAAATCTGTGCAACTAACCCTTATTAAACCTCAAGAAGGGGAAGTTATAAAAGGTGCTCTAGTCATTCCAACTTATATGGCAAAGGGATTAGAATTTGATGTTGTGATTATCTACGATGTTAATAAGGAGAACTATGTAAGTGATTTTGATAGACAATTACTGTACATTGGCTGTACACGAGCACTTCATCGACTGGTAATTTATCACAAAGGGGATAAAAGTCCCTTGATTTAACAATGAAACCTGAGAAGGCAAATCGCAAAGTGGCCATACGTCAAGCTGGTATGACGGTATTCTCTATATTGAAAGGCTAGAAAACTAAGAAAATAACTGAAAAGAAACGAAGAAAAAAATAGACCATCTGATTGGATTTTGAGAATCCGATTAGATGGCCTATTTTATTTGAAGCATTTTCACTGCGCCTATGGGGGGTTAAGATTATGAAAAATCCTTTAAAAATAGATATTCTTTCGGGTCAAAGGCAAAGTATTATTAACCCCCTTCGTAAACAAGAATTGATGGAGATCAAGATTGCCAGAATGGAAAGACGCGGCACTGGAGTTAAGATAGAGACGCCACATCCGAATAAAAGTTTCATCCTTGATTTTCATGATTAACGGAAGGGAATTCTCGAAATTTTGGATCCAGTGCTCAAGGGTTTTAGTGTAGTGCTCACGAAGGCTTTCAACGTCTATGAGGTAGAAGTTGTTAGCGGCCATTAGTGCAACCAATTCTTGTATTGTAGGAATATATCCGCCAGGGAAAATGTATTTCTTAATCCAACTGTTCGTCGGAGATTCTTTATATGCTGTGATGCAGTGCAGGAGAGATACTCCGTCTTCATTTAGTAGGGATTTTACAGTAGAGAAATAATCATTGAGATGTTCCTTTCCTACATGCTCAATCATCCCTACGCTTACCACCCGGTCAAAAGTTCTGCCTTCTAATTCTTTGTAGTCTATGAGTTGGACTTCAACCAGATCTTGTAATCCTTCATTTTCAACTCTTCTAAGGGTTTTAGTGTATTGTTCCGAACTCAGGGTAATACCGAGAGCTTTAGTCCGATAAACTTTAGCTGCAGTAAGAATAAGTTCTCCCCATCCACAACCGATGTCGAGTAGAGTTTGACCGGGCGTTAAATTTAGTTTGCGCAAAATATGTGTGACTTTGTTACGTTGAGCCTGAAGCAGACTATCTTCAGGGGACATAAAATAAGCGCAGGAATAGGTCAAGGTTTCATCTAACCATAATCTAAAAAAGTCGTTTCCAATGTCATAGTGAAATTGAATATTCTCTATATTTTCCCTGATATTGCTCGTAAACACTTTAAATAGTTTAGTGTACCCGTTTTTCTGGTGAAGAAAGCTATCCTGATTCTTATAAATAGATTCAATGACTTTTTGGACACTTCCCACAACATCAAACTTCTTTAGCATATAACCTTCGCCAAATGTCATATATGGATCTCTGATAATTTTCAATTTTGGAATAGGTTCATTAAAATTAATTCGAAACTGCGGATTTCCTATACCATACTTAATAAGCTCGTCATCCCAGAAGTTAACTTCACAAGGATCGGCAAATAGGTTTTTCATCAGGTGTTTGTAAAATAATTTGTCAATATCCATTTTGTGCCTCCCTATATATTTACAGACTCTCCATCTGGATTTGAGAGATAGTCCATATTATGCATAGCTTGGCTTAATTGGGACAAAGATAGGGATTCTTTTTTTATCGTATTGATTTCAATTGCTAAGAAAAGTTTTTTTTATGGAACCAACTCATTTATACAGCTCTTAATTCCCAACTTTTAAATAGATAATAAATATCTTTGAAGGGCAATATAACAATGATGTTAATTAAAGGAGGTATTTATTATATGGGTTTATTAAATGATATTTTCGGAAACGAAGATGACACTGGAAAAGAAACTGGAGATGAGAACGCAAAGCTTCTTCTCCGCAAAGAAGAGCTTGATATTGACAAAAGTAATGTGCAAAAAGGTGAAGTAGAGTTTAGCAAGGAAATTATATCAGAACAAAAAACAGTTGATGTTCCGGTAAAACGCGAAGAAGTCGTAATAGAAAGAAGATCCTTAAACAATGAACAAAGTGATTCGCCTATAACTGAAGAGGCGGAAACCATTCGTATTCCGGTCAGTGAAGAAATAGTTAATGTAAATAAGCGTACTGTAGTAACAGGGGAAGTGTCAGCTTATAAACGCAATGTAAGTGATACAAAGCATATAGATGAAACTCTTAAGCGAGAAGAAGTCCTGGTAAATAAGATTGGTAACCCCGATGTCGTTGACAGTGTAATAACAGATCATCAATAAATAATTAGGGAACACCTCACCAATCCTATACACGATTGGTGAGGTGTTTTTCAGAATAAGTGGAGGGTAAGGTATGGTAAAGAACTTATTAGTATATCATCATAAAACATATATTACCAAAGGGATAATTCCAGGAGTAATAATCGGAGGATTTGTAGGAGTACTGATTGATTTGCTTATTGGAATTGATATTTTGCTTATCTCAACCTTATTAGGTATTGTACTAGGAGGTCTTATTGGAGGACTTTGGGCATTGTATTCCACAGGAAATATTAATAACGCTAAATACATACCAGAAACAAGCGCACCGAAACAAAACTTCACTAATAACGTGACCCTTCAGATCAAAGAAGAACAACTTGATTTAGCTAAAAAGTGGATGCAAACTGGAGAAGTTAAAATTTTTAGGGAATCTTTCATCCAAGAAAAAAGCTTTACTGTGCCTATCAAGCGTGAAGAGCTCGTAATAGAGAGGAAAGACTTTGTTTCAGCTACCCCGGAACACAAAGTTGAGCCCCCAAACGTTATCCGTATACCCCTTAGCGAAGAACAGATTGAATTTATAAAACATAGGGTTGATTTAGAGGATGTATCCATCTATAAACAGCAAATAGTAGATATAAAACACATTGAAGAGACATTAAAGAGAGAAGATTTAAAAGTAAAAATCTCCGGTTCCCCAAAAGTTAGTGACGAATCAAATTCTTAGGTCATGGAGGCAGTGATGGTTAGAACTCTAATCGTTAAGGCCCAGCTCATTTTGTGAACTGGGCCTTTATTTTGCCCTTAGAGAAATAATTTTTTAGGGGCTAAGAATGTTCTATGCATTACTTTTCTTATATTTATCCTTCCTTTCAAAAATCACTACATGTCCACAGGTTTGGCTTTGCCCCAACAGCAAGTTAAGCATAGCAACAGTGGAGAAAGAGGCATCAACACTTCTAAAATGAATTACTTGTTTAGTATCAGAATGTAATAACCTTAATCATGAATAAGTAAGTTCGCTCTTTTGATTAGTAATAAGGGATTGACAATATACAGTCAAACTGTATATTGTTGTATGAGCGGGAGGAATTTATGAACCTAGAAAAATTTTTACCACTAACAGAAACTACTTTTTATATCTTAATGGCTTTGACAGAACCAGGGCACGGCTATGCAATCATGAATAAAGTGGAAGAAATGAGTGGCGGAAAAGTAAGAACAGCAGCCGGTACCATGTATGGAGCAATTGAAAACTTAATCAAGCAGAAATTAATTAAGGCAGTTCCTTCGGAGGATAAACGAAGAAAAGTTTATCTGATTACAGATGAGGGAAGGCAGATTTTACAGCTGGAGACAGAAAGACTTAAGCATCTGGTTCTTGTAGCCCAGAATCATGGATTCTAATAGGGAGGACTTAGAAAATGAAAAAATTTAAAGTGTTTGAGGCACTAAGTTTTGGAGGGCATTCTGGTTTGAATTTCCCTTTATGCCACTTCGTCTAATACCAATCTTGTTCTTTGCAATAGGTGGACTCTGCTATGCTATCTGGGCAATAAAGGCGAAGAAATTATTTGATAAAAAAATGAATAACTAGACATAAAATGTAAAAAAGTGAATGAGGAGTTATGAAAATCAATACTTTTTGTGCTTCAAAATTAGTGGAGGTGTGTAGTTGAAACTAAAATCATATATGCTGCTAATAATATTTTTTGTGATTTTCTCTTTTTTACCAACAATTGCATATGCCAATTCAGCAGAGCCCCCTGGGCTGATACTCATTTTAAAAAATGCTCCCGCAGATGTCTCGGTTTCCATTGTTTCCGCAGACTCTATTCAGGAAGGGAAAAAAAGGAAGGTTGCTTGGGAAATCTACTATGCTTTCTACAAATAGAGATATTGGAAATAATAACGAAATCTTACTTAGGGTATCGGGAAATGGCGTAAGTTACGATCAAATTGTTGGGAAGGAATTCTTAACCGGTTACAATAGCATTGTCACATTGGATTTCTCCTCGCAAACCATAGCGGCCGGAAAGATGTTGTCCCGATCAATCCTTTTAGTAACCCAGCGGGTATTATTCACCTTAGTGATTGAAGGTGTAATCTTCATTTTGTTTAGGTTCCGTGACAAAAAGAGTTGGATTGCCTTCCTGATGATGAATTTACTGACACAAGGGATTTTAAATGTAGCCCTAAACGGGGCTTCCCCTTTTGCTAGCTATTTGATTTTCAACCTGATTTTGATGGAATTCTTTGTACTTTTCGCTGAACTTGTAGGTGTTCTTGTTTTTATCAAAGAACATGGTAGATTCCGTCGGGTTTCTTATGTATTGGTTGCAAATCTGGCCAGCCTTGTATTGGGCGGTTATTTGATCACTGTTTTGCCAATTTAACATTATAATATTTTCTATTTTGGCCTACCCAGCATTTACGCTTCGGTAGGCCAATTTATTTATAGAAAGAAGCAATTTTGATAGGGAAACACTCTATAACTTATACAATACTTTACTTTAGATATTAAGTGAAGTTCTACTTGAAATAAGGATATGAAACCTATTTGTTTTAATTCGGTGAAGACCGGGTAATCCCAGGAGCTTAAAGGGTTGTAATAAAATTGATGATTGATCTCATAACATTAAAGGAGTATTATGTGGTTATAATTTCCATAAATTGACCGAACGGTCGGACAAAAGTTGAATGGAGGTTAGTATGGCAAGGTTGAAAGACAAAGAGGAAACCATTCTAAATGCAGCATTTGAAGTGTTTAGAAAGAACGGTTTTACAAATGCCAGCATGAAGGATATCGCAGCAGAGGCAGGACTGGGGAAAGGTACCTTATATGAATACTTTCAGAACAAGGAAGATTTGTTTATACAGGTAGCCAAGGCGGAGACTAGTCAGTTCTTTGCTGAAATTAACCGCAGGATCAGCGATAAACTTTCGCTGCGGGAAATATTAAATGAAATTATTAAGTTTACCCAGGAAACCTTGGAAGAGACGGAGTTTTTCTTCAAATTTATGTTGTTTGGTAAATTTTTTGAAATGGACTGCGAGGTGAAGCAAAAGTTATACGAAATGATTTTAAGTAGTAGAGAGGAATCGGTGAATATATTAAGGGGAAATTTTGAGAAGGGAGTAGCAGATGGAATTCTAAGAGAATTCGATTGGGAATTTGCAGCAAATTTTATTCCTGAAATGATCGGAGCCTATTGTAACTTTAAAGCCCAGATTATGGGCTATTGCTGGACCCAGCAGCAGAAAGATATTGATAGGGAAAAAATGATTGATTTTATCCTAAATGGAATAGCGGCTAAAACAAACTCAGGATCGGACACTTGTGCAGTCTAAGGAGGGGTAAAGGTGTGAGTAAAAAAAGAATAATCTTGTTAGTAATTATCGTTGTTATTTTTATCGGTGGAGTTGCGCTGTTTAACCGATATGGAGCTCAATCAATCTTTGCAGCTAAGGATAATGAAAGTGTGGAATCTGATCCAAGCAACAAAGTGGCAGTGGAAGTAATCAGTCCAAAAGTGGCAGGTGAAAACGAAGGGTTATACTATAAAGCAACCCTGGAAGCCGATCAAGAAGGAATTGTAAGCTCAAAGAATAGCGGAAAGGTAATCAGTATTTTATTTGATGACGGAAAGCAGGTTACTCAAGGTGAGGTGCTTATAATCTTAGATGACCAGGATATTGTAAATCAGATTAAGTCTGCCGAAAGTCAGTTAGAGGTATCAAAAGCTTCTCTGCAAAAGACAGAGGCTAGTCTGGAAAATACTCAACGATCCTACGATCGGACTAAAACCTTAGCAGGACAAGGGGTTGTTGCCCAGGCTGAACTGGAAAACGCAGAAACTTCTCTGAAAATGATTAAGGCGGACGTTGCTTCAAGTCAAGCAGCTATTCAAGCAACCCAGACCACAATCGATAATCTCAAAACTACCTTGGCCGATATGACTATTCGAGCTCCAATAACTGGCGTCATGGACGGAAAAAATGTCAGTATAGGCCAGTTTCTTTCGCCGGGAAATGTTCTGGGAAAGGTTAGAGATATTTCATTGATCGATGCTGTTATCGAGATAGACCAAGCACAAATTAAGTCGATAAAAATTGGGCAAAAGGCTAAGGTTAAGCTAAATGAAGACGATTCGGATTCCGCTGAAGGTGTCGTGAAAAGCATTACTCCCTCTGCCGATCCATCCTCAAGATCCTTTAAGGTGAAGGTACAATTAAATAATGAAACCTTGTCCTTAAGGCCGGGGGTATTTGCTAAGGTAAGGCTGATGGATGAGAATGATGGAAAAGTCCAGAACTTTGTTATACCTGTGGGGTTAATAACCGGGAAAGAAGGCAATTATTTCGTTTACATAAATGATAACGGGATTGTGAAAAAAAGGGCAGTAACGGTTGGAAACTTGGTAAACAATCAGGCAGAGATTAATTCAGGCCTTCAAGGAAATGAATCCATAATCTCGACAAACCTCAACATGCTTCAAGAGGGTGATGAGATTACGGTGGGTTCAGAATAGGGGGACTAAGATATGTTTATAACCAATATCAGTATAAAACGGCCTGTATTTATTACCGTTATCATCATTGTATTCCTGGTTGTCGGAATGCTTTGCTTTCGAGGTTTAAGTATTAATGATATGCCGCAAGCAGACTTTCCCTATGTAACAGTAGCCATTGAACAGCATGGAGTTGCACCCGACCAGATGGAAACCAATGTGGCCAAGAAAGTTGAAGAAGCCATAGGACAAATTTCCGGTGTAAAGCATATTTACACAAATATCAGTGAGGGTGTATGCAATGTAATCGTTGAATTTGATCTGGCAAAATCCCCGGATGTTGCTGCCCAGGAAGTGCGGGACAAGGTCAGTTCCATAAGGAAAAGCCTCCCTAATGATATAGAAGAGCCGATTATTGCCAAATATGATTTCACTGCAACCCCTATCTTATCCCTGGCAGTAAGCGGCACAATGGATAACCGCGTCATATCCAAGATTGTGGATGATGTCATCACCAAGAGTCTCTACACTGTAAGCGGCGTTGGCTCAGTTAAGGTATATGGCAAAGAGGAAAGGGAGATAAAGATCAAGCTGGATCTCGAGAAGCTAGCCGAATATGGTCTGGCTCCAGCGGAGATGGTCAGCGCAGTCCAGAATGGCAACATGGAAAGACCAGGGGGAAAAGTTAACGACGGGCAAACAGAGATATCCCTGCGGACAGATAACAAAGTTAAGAATCTGGAGGATTTTTATAATATCACCGTGGGGGTGCGCTCAGGACGTGAGATTAAGGTTCGTGATGTGGCGACGGTAGCGGACGGAATTAAAGATATGGACAGTATTTCTTATTACGATGGTAAAGAGGCCATCGGGGTGGATATTATTAAACAGTCTGGTTCGAATACGGTGCTTGTCTCGGATAATGTAAAGAAACAATTAGACTTTATCAAAGGTACGCTCCCTAAAGGAATAACTGTCGATGTTGTGGCGGATAATTCTGTCTCGATACGTGATTCCGTCGACGAAGTCGTAAAAACGATTCTTGAAGGATGTATCTTGGCAATCATTATCGTGTTTATTTTCTTAAGGGAATGGGAAAGTACCTTGATCAGTGGAATTTCCTTACCAACATCGATTGTTACAACCTTTATTGCCATGAAGGTCATGGATTTTTCTCTGAACACCATGTCGCTGATGGCCTTGTCTCTAGCCGTAGGCTTGCTGATTGACGATGCTATTGTCGTTATAGAGAATATTGTCCGACATTTACATATGAGTAAGCCGCCCATGCAGGCAGCAAGAGAGGCTACCTCAGAAATTGGGTTAGCGGTAATGGCAACAACCTTTGCTGTGGTTGCGGTTTTTGTTCCTATCGCCATGGTTTCAGGGATTATCGGCAAGTATTTTGTGGAATTCGGACTTACCGTAGCCTTTAGTATGTTGGTTTCCTTATTTATATCCTTCACCTTAGTGCCGATGATGTCTTCCAGATTGTTAAAGGCTGAGAGAAAGATGAAAAAAACCTTTGTGGGTCATTTTCTGGACTGGTTTAATGACAAATTTGATTTGTTGGGAACAAGCTATTCTAAATTTCTAAAGGTAGTTCTCAATCACCGCCTTGTCACCCTAATCTTTACGATTGGAATTTTTGTTGCCAGCATGAAGTTGCTTCCTCTGTTGGGCTTCAGCTTCATTCCAGCTACGGATGCAGGGGGAATAAATATTAGCGTGAGTACGGACTCTGGTTTGACACTGCAGGCGGTCGGGGACAAAGCTAAGGAAATCGAAGAAAAACTTAAAAAGTATCCTGAAGTTACTCATGTCTATACAACAGTCAGTTCTGACAAAATTTCAATCTATGCTAAATTAACGGAGAAACAGGAGCGAGAAAAAGCGGCTAAACAGATTGCTTCAGAAGTCAGGGAAGACTTAAAAGGAATCACTGGAATTGAACTGGCTGTAAAAGCAAGTTCCTTAGGACCTAATGAAGGTAAGGATGTCTCCTTTGTTATCCTGGGGAACAACACTGAAGCAATGCAAGCTTTGGCGCTGAAAGGGAAAAAGATGCTCAGTCAGGACCCTCATGCCAAAGATGTAGAGCTGGATCTCAAAACCGGCAAAACTGAAACTAAACTAGAGGTGGACAGAGATAAGGTTTCAGACCTGGGCGTTAATGTATCCCTGGCAGCCACGACGATACAGGCGCTTTTTGACGGAATAGATGCAGGCAAATTTGAGTGGGCAGGGGATAGATATAATGTAAGGGTATCCTTGAAAGACGACCAGCGGAAGAGCTTAGACAATCTGAATGGTATTTATGTCAACGGCTCAGTTAATGGTTTAAATAATCAAATGATTCCCCTGGCTAATATTACTAAGAAGGTTCTATCTACTTCATATTCAACTATCCATAGATATGATAGATTGACTCAGATTGAGCTTTCAGCAAATGTTGAAGGAATACCTACGGGGGACTTTTTAAACATGTATACGAACAAGCTCACAAATGAACTGGATATTCCCGATGGAGTTTTTGTAAAGGTTGGAGGTATGAACGAGATGATGCAGGAGGGCTTTGCTAGTCTTGTAACTGCGCTCTTGATGGGTATCCTGTTTATGTTCCTAGTGATGGCTATGCAGTTTGAAAGCTTTTTAGATCCTGTTGCTATCATGTTCTCTTTGCCAATGGCGCTGATCGGTGCTGTTCTGGGACTGTATGTTGCGGGAAGTGAGCTGAGTATCTTGTCTCTGATTGGAATCATCCTCTTGATGGGACTGGTGGCTAAGAACGGTATTCTGCTAATAGACTTTACCAAGCAGAAGATGAATGAAGGGTTTGAAGTAAGAGAGGCTTTGATTGAAGCTGGTTCAGTCCGTTTAAGACCTATTCTCATGACAACTCTGGCCATGATCTTCGGGATGATTCCCGTTGCCATTGGTTCAGGATCAGGTGCTGAGATGCGTGCGCCCATGGGGCATGCAGTTATTGGCGGTTTGATCACTTCAACATTATTAACACTCTTTGTTGTTCCGGTGGTCTATTCTTTACTGGACAATATAAAGAAGAAGCTCAGCAGGAAGAGCAAAAATACTGTGTCAACTTATCAAACGAATACTGAGATTTATCGTTGAGCAAATTCATCTCCAAAAACCCAGTCATTAGATGCACCCCCTTTTTGGGGGTGCATTTAATGACTGGGATAAAAAGCAAAGCAAAACCATTCAGTTAAAGTAAAGACGTTCAGAGGTAAAACATGGCCTTGATATATTAATTGTCACGAGTTTCCAATTGCTTACTGGATCCCTAACACAGTATCGGCTGCCTCTGTATCAACGATTAATTGCTCTTGAGGGTTATTAGCATGGTAATAACCCTTTTTCGTCATATAATTGAATATTTTTTCATGGGTATCGATAGCCACATCCAAATGTCTGCGAAGAACCTCCCTTACTTCCGGTGTTGCGGTTTCAGAGATTGCCATGGCATAATTTCGAACACCCGCTTTAGCAGAAATTAAAAAGTCTGTGGCGATTACCTGCTCGGTCATATCTCCCATGCCTGCTAAATTTTGCAGAAGTCCCATAGTTTATCCGCCTTCTTTCTGGTTTTTTTTAAGGTTTAATGATTGTTAGGAAGCTGATTTTTCTCCCAGAGCTCTGATGATTGGATTAAGTCTTTTAGTTCGGCTATATGTTCTTGTGAAGTGGTAAAGTCTTGCTGCAAGAGGGTAGTTAACTCTTCGTCTGAAACTAAGCCGGCCATTGCTGATGCTTTTGTAGCACATACATTTTTAAATGATAGGATTTCATGAAGCTCAAAGGTCTCATGGGGTGATATTCTTTTTCCTTCTAGCAATTTTTTCACCTCTTTATAGTTTAGCGAGGATATAGTCTATCCTTCATAAAGACAATACTGATGCTTTAGTGAAGTCCGGGATGAAGTACAACTTTAATGCAATCATCTGTTTTGGTATCAAAAACTTCGTAGCCATGCTTTGCTTGATCCAAGGGTAATCTATGGGTAATGATATCGCTGGGATCAAACTTTTTATCGGCAAGGAGCTGATAAAGACGTGGCATATAAGGAATGACAGGAGCTTGCCCCAATCTCAAATTAATATTGCGATTCATCAAATCTCCAAGTGGGAAACCGTTATATCTGGAACCATAGATTCCGGTTACTTGAATCATTCCTCCTTTGCGAACTGCCTGACTAGCCATAACTAAACTACCCAAAGCTCCTCCTTGAAGCTTCAGACCGGAGGCCAGGAATTCAAGGGGTGTCATCTTGCCATCCATGCCGACACAGTCAATCACAATATCTGCGCCACCTTGAGTCATTTCATATAGATAGTCTCCCGTGTTATCATATTGCTCAAAATTGACAGTCTCTACGTTGTTATACCGGTTGGCATGAGTTAAGCGGTAATCTATGTAATCAACAGCAATAACTCTTTTAGCTCCCATAAGCCAACAGAATTTTTGGGCCAAAAGCCCCACCGGCCCGCAGCCTAAGACAATTACCGTATCCCCGTTTTTGACCCCTGCGTTTTCTACACTCCAATAAGCAGTTGACATGGCATCAGACAGTAAAACCAGTTTTTCATCTTCTACCTCACTGTCCTCTGGGATTTTAAAGGGGGTAAAGTTTCCGTAAGGAACTCTCATATATTCGGCTTGGCCTCCGGGGTACCCGCCGGCAGTTTCGGAATACCCAAAAAAGGCTCCCATATTCCCATGAGGGTTTGAGTTATCGCATTGACTTGTCAGATCGTGTTTGCAAAAAAAGCATTCCCCACAACTGACATTAAAGGGAATGATAACTCGATCCCCCTTTTTGAGCTTGGTTACTTCCGGGCCTACTTCCTCAACGACACCCATGGGCTCATGTCCGATAATATAGTTTTTAGGGAGGTTTGGGATCATATCATGAATTAGGTGCAAGTCTGAGCCGCAGATCGCGGTAGTTGTAATTTTAACAATGATGTCGTCCGGTTTATGAATTGTGGGGTCTGGAACATCCTTGACCTCGACATTTTTAATACCTTGAAAGGTTACAGCCTTCATTAGTTTGTTTACCTCCTAACTTAATAGTTTGGGGTTGCAAATGTACCTAGCCTGCTTGTATTACCGGGAAAGAGCTGCAGATTGGAGATTTGAACTGCCGCCTGAGCGGACACCAAGTCTAATTTGAATTGTTCAGCTACTTGGTATGGATGAAACCACCCTTTGTTCATCATAAGTTCTGAAATTTGAGCGTGCAGGTCGATTTGAGCGTTTAACATATTGCGTATTTCTTTTCTTGCCTCTGGATCTGCGATTTCGGTTAAGGCAGTGGCACAATTTTTTATTCCACTTTTGGCATTCAGTAGAAAACTAAGAGCAATGGTCGAATCCACAAGCCCGGGCATTCCTTCCGAGTTTTCAATCTCCAAATAATCCTTATTCATAGGTCCTTTGAGAGCGTTGATGGGTTTCTTTTCATAACTCATCGCTGGATTCCCCTCCAATCATTGTGGTTGAGTTTTAATTAATAGTCCTTGTAAGACAGTTATTGCTTGCCTAGATTGTTGGACATCTTTTTCAAGTAATGCTTTTAAATCTTGATCAAAGACTACTCCTTGCACCATTTTTGAGGTAGTCATACAGATTGTCTTGAAATTTAAGAGTTCATGTAGTTCCATAGTTTCATGCAACGTTGAATCTAGTTGTTGCATAATAATCACCTCCAATTTTTACAAATCGGATATATTTTCACCAAATCGACTGGACTTATGTGTAGGAGTAAAGTTACCCTTCTTATAAGTTTGGTCAAATTAGCCATGAGCCAGATAGAAAAAGACTTCCTTCGCAGGAGGTCTTTTTTAGTAGGGACTTAAGTTCGTAATTATTTGAGAATTTATTCAACTAGCTAATGTAGTGGTTGAAAAAGCTTCTTTTTCGTATTATTATGAATATATAGATATATATACATCTGTATGTATATACAAATTTTATTCGTGCTGCTGGATTTTATTCCAAAAGGGGGGAGTGATGTTTAAATAGTAAATCGATTGGCTTAAACCACGCACCAATGAAAATCAAGGACTTATCAATATTTGTATAGGAAGGAAGATATTATGAGCGAGAAAAGACAGTCTTTAGTATTATTGGCCATCTTCTCCTTTGGTTTTCTAGCTATGGGTATCGGTACTATTACCCCGGCCATAGCGACGATTGGCGGCGCATTCCCTGCCATAAGTTTTAGTACCCTGTTGCTGGTCTCCACGATTCCTGCCCTAGTATCTATCCCCGTATCAATCCTGGGAGGAAGTGTTGCCGGAAAGTCTGTTAAATATAGGACATTAGCGCTGTTTGCAACCTTAGTGTTCAGTATCGCAGGGGCAATTCCCTACTATTTGCAGGATTTTAACCAAATATTGTTGGCTAGAGGTCTTTTTGGCTTGGGACTGGGACTTATTATGCCCCTGAACAGTGCTTTAATTTTTAATCTTGTACCGGAAGATAAGCAGGCCAGCGTCATGGGAATCAATAGCGTTGTCATGAACATTGGGGGAATTGTGCTCCAATTGCTGGGCGGTGTTCTGGCTTCAATTGGCTGGAATTATAGCTTCTTAGCCCATGCTCTTGGTATAATTACATTTATAATAGTATTGGTTTTCCTGCCGGAACCTCAAAAGCAAGAAATCCCTGCAGGTACTGATGGTGTGGCAAAGGAAAAACTTAAAATGCCCGGCTCAGTTTTTGGCTGGAGCTTATTATTTGGAATAGTTACAATTTTGGACTATCCATCCCTGACCAATATGTCTTCGGTACTTTTGACCATCAAAGCTAATGCTGCAGTTGCCGGAGTAGTTCTAATGTTTATGACGGTAGGAGGAATGGCGGCGGGAGCAATATTCGGCAATGTTTATCAAAAATTTGGTCGTCAGACCCTTAGTATAGGACTAGTCTTTTTTATAGTTTCCCAAGTGATTTTTTCTTTCAGTCAAAGCGTAACTTTGTTTATAATCGGGGAAGCGTGTTTGGGTGTTGGACTGACCCTAAGTATGTCATCAATTTATATGCTCGCCGGTGCTTCAGTTCATCCCAGCCAGACTCCTATGGCTATGTCTATAATTGTGTCAGGAATGAATTTGGGCGGATTTCTATCCGGATATTTTTATGCAGCCATTATGGAACCACTGCATATTACTACCTTGAGATTTCAATACTATTTCGGGACAGGTGGATATTTAGCTATCTTAGTATTTTTCTTAATCCTATTTGCAGTCAAAAAACCCCTGCCTCTGGAAGCAGGAAGGCAAACCCCTGCCCAATAAATTCAAGATGAAATAAATTCTTAATTGTGATCTTCTCTTAAGCTAGTCAACATCGTGAACTCTAAGATATAATGTTTTTACTCTCATGATTACAGCAAAAAAGTTACTGCAAAATTAACAATCAAGGAGGAATTTAACAATGTCTAAGATTAATGAAGTAAAAGCGATGGTAGAGGCAGGAAAAGCCAAACTCGTACCAGGCCTGGTACAGGAAGCCTTGGCTGAAGGAAATGCTGCCAAAGATATTCTGCAAGGAATGGTTGACTCTATGCGTGTTGTCGGTGATCTGTTTTCGGCTGGAGAATTATTCGTGCCAGAAATGCTGATGGCCGCTAAAGCTATGTCTAAGGGTGTGGAAGTGCTAAAGCCGCTGTTTGCGGATCAAAGCACCTCATCTTTAGGGACATGTATTATCGGTACAGTTGAAGGTGATCTCCATGACATCGGCAAAAATCTCGTTTCCATGATGATCGGAAGTGCCGGATTTGACATGGTTGACCTGGGTGTAGATGTTACACCGGCGAAATTTGTAGAGGCAGTTAAAGACAATGAGAACGTAAAAATAGTGGCCTGTTCCGGACTTTTAACAACAACTATGACCAAAATGCAGGAAACCGTTCAAGCCCTAAAAGCCAGCGGAGTCACAGGCTACAAGGTTATTGTCGGCGGTGCGCCTGTATCAGCAGAATATGCAGCGTCAATCGGGGCAGACGGTTTTGCTCCCGATGCCGGCAGTGCGGCTGTTAAAGCGGTTGAACTAGCCAAGAATTAAATAAGCAGCTACTTAAGGAGGAAGATTTATGCTGACTAAGAAACAAAACCTATTGGAGACGATTAAAGGTGGGAATCCCGATCGGTTTGTCAAGCAATATGAGTTTATGCACTTTATAATGGAAGCTCCCGGCGGTAGGTTTCCTCAACCGGGGGAAACAATTAAAAATGATTGGGGCATAACCTTCAAATGGCCGGAAGGTCAACTTGGCGGTTTCCCGGTTCATGATGATGAACATAAAGTACTGAAGGATATTACCGAGTGGAAAAAATACGTTAAGGCCCCGGTTATTCCGACTTCCGACGAAGCTTGGGCTGCGGCTATCGCCCATGCCAATACGGTTGATCGCAATGAGGAATTTGTAACCTTGTTCGTTGCCCCCGGTGTATTTGAAATGACCCATCATCTGATGAGCATGGAAGATGCATTGATGGCTTTATATGAGGAGCCGGAAGCTATGCATGAGCTCATTGATTACCTCACTGAACATGAGTTGGCTTATGCCAAAGCTTTGATTGATCATATCCATCCGGATTGCATATTCCATCACGACGATTGGGGCAGCCAAAAATCCTCCTTCATTTCTCCAGCTATGTTCGAAGAGTTCTTTCTCCCGGCTTACAAGAAAATATACGCTTTTTATAAAGCGAATGGAGTGGAGCTGATTGTGCACCACAGTGATTCCTATGCGGCTAACTTGGTTCCCTTTATGATCGAGATGGGAGTAGATATCTGGCAAGGGGTCATGACCACGAACAACACTCCGGAACTTATCAAGCAATATGGCAGTCAAATCAGCTTTATGGGGGATATCGACAGCGGTGTCGTTGATTTTCCGGCCTGGACCCCGGAGATAGTTGCCAAAGAAGTAGAGCGGGCTTGCAGGAATTGCGGAAAGTTATACTTTATCCCTTGTTTAACCCAGGGAGGGAATTGGAGTTCATTCCCGGGAGTATATGACTCTACCAATGAAGCCATTGAAAAAATGACTAAAGAAATGTTCTAAACAGAAGATTTTTTGGGAGAGGACGGTAGTCCTCCGGAAGAACCAAAGGGGTTCAGCTTAAAAGGCTGAACCCCTTTGGTTCTTGAAATCTGGTTTTGACACTGGAGTTTATAACTTTACATTACCTTTTTTAACAAGGGAATTCTTCTCACAATAAAGTAGGTGAAGGCAAAGCAAACTGGTATGCAAATCAGAGAAAGCAGCGCAAATTTAAGAATAGGCAGCCAGGCCAGTGGTTTAATTAATTGTGCGGCGGCAATGATAATTGGGGGATGAAAGACGTAGACTGCAAAGGAATTGTCTGCTAAAATCTTAACCAGCTTGGTTTGGTGATTGAATTTTTCCTTAAAAAGAGTAAGTAGTCCGATTGACATTGAAACTGCTACAAAAGACTCCCATAAGGCGTAGGCTGCAGCCTGCCAGGAAAGTCCGCCGTTAAAACTTTGATCACCATGAATTGCGCCGCCGAGAATCATAATTGCGAGCCAGACGATTGTTCCGGGTATTAGTCCGAAAAATAACCACATTTTCCCGGACTTAGGATCAAGCTTGGAGAAAAGATTATTTCTGTAGGCCAGCATACCCACGATAAAAAGAATTACATACTGAGAGAAATGGCAAAGCTGCATTCCTAAGATACTGGTTCCAATGGGTTGTATCAATCTGATAAGAAAGGCACAAAGGGATATGATTAAAATTAGAATAATTTCGTGCTTAAACTTAGGTTTTAATTCTTCTCTAGAAGTGTTTTGACCTTTCCCAGAAACACGGACAAGACCATAAATTACCGAGAATATTAAGAGGGCAAAGGCAAACCACATCGGCCCGGAATTTCTGATAAATTGTAGGTTGCCTAGGTAATGAAAATAATAGGAAATAAAACTCGGTTTCGGTCTGGCCCAATTAAGATCCAATTGGACATATAAAATAAAAGGAGTTATCGCCAGCATATAGATGAGTGTCGGAATGCCAAGACGGATGAAACGATCTCTGACATATTTGGAAAATCCTTTGCGATCATAAGCTCCGGGAATAAAAAAACCGGAAAGCAAAAATAAAAGACCCATGAAATATCCCTGGGTAAATGATTGATAAAAGCCAAATATAACTGTTGAAATTAGACCTACGGGCTTTCCCTCTGTTACATACCAGCTGCCAAAGCCACTGTAAGTTCCTGAGAGATGCATGATAATGACTAGCATTATCACTAATAATCGCAAGTTATCAATATATAGAAACCGCTTCCCAGTCGCCTCCATTCTATAGCCTCCTTCTTTATCTTGTTAAATTCTTCACTATTGAGTCTAACATCCTTGACAGAATTTCCACTTCTTGGGTTATTATAGGCACATACGAGATAAAAGGCAATTTCAAATCTCGTTAAGTTCAATTTTTAGTAACCAATAATCCTTTTTACTCCTCAATGGCTAGGAGTTGTGTTTGACACCTTGGAAACTTTTAAATTTAATGATGGAAGTTATACTCTGGTCTTTGCCGGGGGATCGGGGGATGAATTCACCCATCCTGATTTTCCGGGTTTGGACTTGGATCTGGACAGGGTATTTTTTCGACCCAGAGGCGGGTGACATAGTGAGGACTAAAACGGCCGATGTTAATTGGTCGTTTTGTTTTAGGGTAAATTCGTCAGTGCGGGTCTGTTGACAAAGTAAACAGTATTACCCACCGAAATGGTATAATGTAGTAGGGTGATGTTTGATGATGACTGAGCAAAAGAAAAAGCAAAACCGGATGCTTTGCGTACTTATGGAAGACCTTGTCCCGAAAGGGCATTTTCTAAGGAAACTGGACGCGGCGATCGATTTCAGTTTTGTCTATGAAATCATGAGGCCGTTGTACAGCGATCTTGGAAGACCGTCAATTGATCCGGTCGTTTTGGTGAAGATGCTTTTAATTGGCTACTTGTACGGGATAGATTCCGAACGGAAGCTTGAGGAAGAAGTCACAGTTAACAACGCCTATCGCTGGTTTCTTGGCCTTGACTTAGAGGATAAAGTTCCGGATCACTCCATCTTCTCCCAGAACCGCCGACGTAGATTCAAAGACTCAGAGGTGTTTCAGGAGATATTTCATAAGGTCGTTAAAGAATGTGCCGAGGCAGGACTCATAGGCGGTGAATGTGTGGTCATGGATTCCACTCATATCAAGGCCAACGCCGCTAACGGCAACTCTGAAACGATGCTTCTCATGGAAGGGCCGGATGACTACTGGCAAAAGCTCAATGACGAACATGGTCAAAAGATCCGGCAAAAAAGAGAAGACGCCGACATGAGCGTAAAAATAAAAAAAAGTCCGTCTCCGATCCTGAAGCCGGATGGATGCATAGACACCCCAAGCCAGCAGGCTTTCACTATTTATGCCATCAAAGCTCGGACATCCAGTATGGTATCGTAACCGACGTGCATGTCACCCCTGGTGATGTGACAGACGCGCCCTATTGTGTTAAACGGATAGCATCTCAGAAGCAAAAACTAAAGATTGCCTACCGCTTTGCCGGATTGGACAGCGGCTATGATACAGTAGCAGTCCATCACGAGTTACATGAGCTTGGTATGAGGGGGTATATCCATCTGAATACCGGCCATAATGCCAATTGGCGCAAAGAAAGAGGGCTGTTTAGTATTGACGACTTCAACTATGATGCAATAAATGACCGTTATATCTGTCCAAACGGCTGCACGCTGCGTTATATCGGCGTGAGAAAAGTACGATATAGAGTCGGCAAAAACTACGTATCCCAGTCAAAAGACTGTAAATGCTGTGCCAAGAAAAGCCGCTGTATTACCGGAAAAGCCGGTTACAAGGAAGTCCGACGTGATTTTTATCAAGAGGATCAGGAACGTAACCACGCTTTAATCGGTACTGCCCTATACCGCTATGTGATGCGAAAGCGGCAGGTGATCTGTGAAGGGAATTTTGCTCTTCAAAAGCGATGTCACAATCTAAGGTTCACTCGCAAGCGAGGCATTGAGAAAGTTCGAGAGCAATGCCTCTTTTCGGCGATGGCACTGAACCTGAAACGATTGGTGAAATACGGGACAGCGCCGTTAAGGCCGGCTGTCTCGTCTCTATTTTATAGTCTGAATTATGCTCTGCAAATGAATCTCCCGTTAAGAACTTGTTGATAGGTATATAGATTTAAATTTATCCCAGTTTGTCAACAGACCCACGTGGGCGAATTTGACCTAGAGGAGGAAAAAAATTTACCCTTATCATAAGTCAGTGAAGGAAAAGCGGTTGTTGGTAAGAAATATTAGGATTGAAGGAATAATAAATTGAGAATGGTAAAGGGGCTACTTACTTGGCAAATCTATTGCTTAAAACCAAAATTCATGTGCCCAAACCCCGCCCGGGGTTAATTGGGCGGAAGAGGCTATTAGAGCGACTTGATGAAGGTCTTTTAACGGGCAGACCCTTTGCCTTGATCTCAGCCCCTGCGGGGTATGGAAAAACGACCTTGGTCACAAATTGGCTTGCGGGACTTGACCGGGCTAAAGCCTGGCTTTCCCTGGATGAACTGGACAATGACCCGGTGAGGTTTTTTTCTTATCTAATTGCCTCCTTGCAAACTATTGATTTGAAAATCGGACAAGAGACTACTCGGCTGTTGTCTGGATCGGGCCTGCTGCCGGTCTCCGCCGTGGCGGTTACCCTCCTCAATGAGATCCTGGCGGCTTCCCAGCCCTTTGTGCTTGTCTTGGATGATTTTCAGGAGATAAAGAACGAAACTATTTTCCAAGCGGTTCAGACTTTATTGGATCATCATCCCTACGGCTTGCATCTGGTAATGATAACCAGAGAAGACCCTGCACTCTCCCTGCCGCGTTTACGGGTACGCAACCAGCTGACCGAAATTCGTCTGAATGATCTGCGCTTTGATCTGGCGGAGTCCATGGACTTCTTCACAGCTTCTGCCGGTGTCAAGCTGAAAGATGAAGAAGTTGCAGCCCTTGAAGCTCGTACTGAAGGCTGGATTGCCGGCTTGCAACTGGCTGCGCTCTCCCTCAGGGGATTGGCTGCGGAACAGGCAGGCCAATTCATTAAGGGCTTTAGCGGTCATCACCGTTATATTATCGATTTTCTCATGGAAGAAGTTATTAAGCGTATTGATCCTCGTATACAGAACTTTCTCACCCGCACGGCAGTGGTGGATCGATTCAATGCGGAATTGGGAGATGTATTAACCGGTGAGAGTAACGCCAAAACCATCATTGCTCAGTTAGAACAGGCTAACTTGTTTCTGATTCCTTTGGACAGTGAAGGCCGCTGGTACAGGTATCATCACTTGTTTGCCCAGTTTCTCCGTACGGAGCTAAGGAAATCGGAACAAATCTGCCTTCAGCAGCAAGCGGCCCATTGGTTTGCCGACAATGGCCTAGGGGAAGAAGGCATCAAATATGCTCTGGCCGCTGGGAGTTACGATTTGGCCGGCGATTTACTAAGATCCCAAGCTGCTCAGGTATTTCAAAGGGGAGAAATGGTCACTCTTCTCGAATGGCTCAACTTGCTGCCGGCGGAACGGGTGGAGACTAATCAGGAATTTGTGGGTTACAAAGCATGGTCATTATTTCTACTAGGTAAAAGCGAAGAGGCAGTCCATTACTTACAAAGGACGGAAGGTATAAAACAGGAAGACAGTGACCCCCTGACGGCAGGAAGACTTCTGGCCCTGAGAGGTTGGATCGCTAATTACCGGGAAGACCCGCGGACCAAGGAAATTGCCTTATCGGCTATCGAGAAACTGGCTGGCTCAGACCCTTTTTTCCTGGAAATAGCGCTTCTGTCCCTAGGTCACGCCCAAAGGAAAAGTGACCCTATGCCGGAGTCCACCGCGACTCTGTACAGGGCTTATGACACTGCGCGCCGGGCCGGGCATATGTTTACCGGTCTGGGGGCTTTGCTGGATATCACTATGAATTTAGTGATTCAGGGTGAGCGCAGGGAGTCCATGAAACTGTGTAAGCTTGGTTTGCAGGAATATGCAGACAGTCAGGGCAAACCTTTGCCTATGGCAGAATTATTGTATATTCCCCTGGGAATTCTTCAGTACGAAGGCAACAACCTGGAGGAAGCCAGAGATTTGTTGGAACAGGGAATCAGGGCCAGCCGCCGCTTAGGCTTAAACAGAATATTGGGCGGTGATGCTGAACAGACCCTGGCCCTCATTTACTGGACTTTGGGGGAGATTCAGACTGCCTGGGATCTCCTGGAGGAAGCAAAGGCCAATACGGATGCCCAAGCTTTCCCGATTATTTGGGATAGATATAAGGCCTTTGAGGCACATCTATTATTAAAACAGGGAGATTTGACCGGGGCAACGAGCTGGCTGGAATCTTCAGGCTTAAGTTCGTCGGACAGCATCACCTCTTTTAAAGAAATACTCTATCTGGTTTTGGCCAGAATATTATTCAGAATAGGCCGCTTAGAGCAGGCCCTGGAGTTATTAAATAACCTCCGGCAGTTTGACCTGGCAAGAGGAAGAAAGGGCAGACTAGTTTATGTAAATGTTCTCTCCTCTGTAGTTTTACAGGCTTGGGGCCGCCAAGCGGAAGCAATCAGCTTGATGAAAGAAGCGGCAGACTTTGCGGCTTCGGAAGGATACATCCGTCCTTTTCTGGGGGAAGGATCAGAGGTCAGAGAACTATTGCTCGCTGTTCAGGTTGCCAAGCCGGAGTTCATTACCCCGCTCTTAGGGTATTTTAGCGATCAGCCCAAGCACTCAGACCCAAAGCCTATTTCCTCCTTACCTGCTTCGGTGATGATCGAGGCGTTGACCCAGCGTGAGTTGGAGGTTTTAAGGTTGGTGGCAGAGGGACTATCCAATGAAGAGATCGCCACCCAATTATATATCTCTCTGGGGACTGTGAAGTGGCATGTTAAAAACATCTTCGGCAAGCTGGGGGTGGGAAGCCGCACTCAGGCAGCAGCTCAGGCCCGGCGTTGGGGGATTTTAAGATAAGGTGATCTCTGATCATCTTTCCTTATTTTGCTGCTGCAATCAGGAATTTGCTGAGCAGATAGCGTAAACAAAAAGCACAGAAAATCGGTCTTGGTAAATTTAGCGGAGGACGCTTTCATAAATTTTTGTGCCTTGAAGCATAGCGAAAGGAATGGTACTTAAAATGATTAAGATTAGGAATGAAGAAGAAACAGATTATGAGAGAGTAGAAGAAATCACAAGGAAATCTTTTTGGAATTTATATATTCCGGGGTGCAATGAACATTATTTGGTTCATGTTATGCGATCTCACAAAGACTTTCTGGCGGAGTTGGATCTGGTGATTGAAGTTGATAATCAGATCATCGGGAATATCATGTATACGAAAACAAAACTAATTGATGAGTCTGGGGAAGAAAAAGACATCCTTACTTTCGGTCCAGTTTGCATTTTGCCAGAATATCAGAGAAAAGGGTATGGAAAAAAACTAATGGAGTATTCCTTTGAACAGGCGGCTGCACTTGATTATGATGTGATTGTGATATTTGGAAATCCGAATAATTATGTAAGCTGTGGTTTTAAGAGTTGCAAAAAGTACAATGTCTGTCTTGAAAATGGGACATATCCCGCGGCAATGATGGTAAAAGAACTCAAACCGGATGTCTTGGACGGAAGAAAATGGGTTTACTATCAAAGTCCTGTATTTGAGATAGATGAACAAGAAGCAAGGCGCTTTGACGAGAGTTTGGAAAGCCTGGAGAAAAAATACCAGCCAAGTCAGGAAGAGTTCTTTATTCACAGTCATTCTATTATACAGTGATTTTTTTGCTGGTCTAAGGGTAAGTGCTGCTCCGGCGAGAAGGAGGCCCCAGAAAGAAATCGTTATCGCCTGCCTGGGGGAAGCCATTGCCAAGGCCGTATTTGTAGCCCTTAGAGATCGAGGCAGCAGCAAAAGAAGGACAAGCCAATAAATTTGTCATCTGGGGCAGGAGTGGCTATTCCCGTAATCTGTTTTATGGCATAATAAAATAGAGATAAAGGTCATAATCCATCGAAAATACTAAGAAAATGAAAGAACCGGGACGGTGGTGCACCATCCCGCCAAGGCACGATATGGAGTTGATTTACGGATGAGAAAAATGCTGATGGCGCTTGTTGCAGTGAGTCTTGGCTGCTTTCTTTTGCTTTTTGGGCTCTTGCAAACCACGGATAAAAAAGCCCTCAAAGCGGAGCCGTCTCAGCAGGGCGTTCTGGATTTGAGGGATTGGGATGTTACCTCAGATCAGGTTGTTCCCCTGAACGGACAATGGGAATTTTACTGGAATCAGCTGCTGAAACCGGGAGAAGAACCTGCTTCAGCAGTAAATTTTATTCAAGTCCCCGGTTTCTGGCGAAAAACTATGGAAGCCAGGAATGACAATGCCAAAGGAGCCGCAACCTATCGCCTGACGATAAAACTTATGCCTTCGTCCAGGGTGTATGGGCTGAAAATTTCTAACATCCGGATGGCCAGCGCCATCTATGTGAATGGAGACAAGGTGGGGGGGAGCGGTCAGCCCGCCTTATCCCCAAAAGACTATCAAAGCGAGAATAAACCCTATAATGTCTTTTTTTCGGTGCAGGGAGATAGGGCGGAAATTATGATTCATGCCGCCGACTTTGAAAATACCCAGGGGGGAATTCCCTATAGTATTTATTTCGGAAGCGCTCAAGGCATTCATTCTTTAACCACCCATACGACCCTGCTCAATGTGAGTTTAATTGTATCTTTGCTGATGCTGGGGTGTTATCAGCTGGGTGTATTTATTATCCGCAGAGAGGAAAAAGGACTGCTCTATTTTGGCTTAAGCTGTATTATGATCGCCTGGTCTTTTGCCAGCAACGGGGACAGGATTCTGATTGAACATTTTAACTTGCCTACGGAAGTCTATTATAAGATCCAGGCCGTTTCCTTATACTCCTCCCTGATTCCCATGGCCCTGTTCATCAAAACCATGTGCCAAGAGCTGATCCCCCGTTGGTTTATTAAAAGCATCATTTATGTCATGGGTGCGTACAGTGGTTTAGTCCTGATCACCCCCTTCCAGTGGTATTCCAACTTCAACTTGTTCTTCAGCTGCTTTCAAATTGCGGCTTACATCATTAGCATAGGGCTGTTGGTCTATTCCTTTTGGCGGGGCAGGTACGGTGAATTCAATAAGAAAAGTATGGGGCTCTTTATCCTGGCCTTAGGCTGTTATCTTCTTTGCTTAATCGATTATGCCCTCTATCTGAGCAGTGTAGTTCCCGACTATAAAATAGGATATTATGCCATTTTGAGCTTCTGTTTTCTGGTTTCATTCATTATGTCCTACCAATTTTCAGAAGCTTATAAGACGATAGAAAGTATGGCGGCAGAGCTTCAGCAGGCTGACAAGCAGAAAGACGAGTTTTTGCTCCAGACCTCCCATGAGTTTCAAACGCCGCTGCATGGGATCATTAATTTGTCTCACTCCATGCTGGAGACTCAAGAAAAACTGAGCCCAGACCATATGCAGAATCTGACCTTGATCAGGGACACTTCCAGAAGGCTGTCAGCCTTGGTCCATGATATTCTGGACTTGGATAAGATTAATCGCAATGAGCTAACCGTTCATCCGGCACCGGTGGATGTCCGGGTGACCGTCTCCCTCGTCTTTGATTTGCTGAAGCATTTGACCCTGGCAAAAAAGATCAGGCTGGTCAATGCCGTGCCTGAGGATTTGCCTCTCGTCTACGCTGATGAGAACCGGCTGAAACAGATCATTCATAACCTGGTGGGCAATGCCATGAAGTTTACTGATGATGGTAGGATTGCGCTTTCCGCTCAGGTCCTGGAGAACCGGGTAAAAATCATGGTCGAGGATACGGGAGTGGGAATTGACTCATCCGAGTGGGAGACGGTTTTTCAGCGTTTCCAACAGGCTCACTCCCCCTACGAGTATGGCGGGACCGGCTTAGGGCTTTTCATTTGCCGGAGATTGCTACAGATGATGAACGGAGAGATTTATATCGATTGGTCCGAGCCGGAGCGGGGAACCCGGGTGGCGTTTACACTGCCGATGGCGGCGGCAGGTTCCGACCATGCCCCGGCCGCCCTCCGGCCCCTGGGTCAATTCGAACTGGATGAACTGCGGGGGATGGCGGAGCTGCCCCAGGGAGGCGGCCCGGGCCAATTTACCCTGCTGGCCGTTGATGACGATCCGGCTAATTTGCAGGTCATAGCCCGCTTATTCGCCAATGATCCGTATAATGTACTTTGGGCGACAAAGGGACGGGACGCCTTGGATCTGTTGAAAAACCGTCCGGATATCGATTTGGTCCTGCTGGATGCGATGATGCCCAGAATGTCGGGCTATGAGGTCTGCCGGGAGATCAGGCAGCAGTTTTCCCTGTTTGAATTGCCGGTTATCTTATTGACAGTCCGGCATTCTCCCGGGGATATCGCAGCAGGTTTTAAGGCCGGAGCGAATGATTTTATTATCAAGCCCTTTGACTCTTTGGAGGTAAAGGCCAGAACCGAAACCCTCCTGCACTTGAAGCGGTCGGTAAAAGCCGCTTTAAAGGCTGAAATGGATTTTCTCCAATCACAAATCAAGCCTCACTTTTTGTTTAATGCTTTAAATGCCATTATTAACTTATGCCGGACAGATGGGCTGCGGGCGGAGAAACTGATGACCCATTTGAGCTATTACTTAAGACGCTGCTTTGATCCCCGGACGGATAGCTTCTTGCTTTTAGAGAACGAACTCCTGCTGGTGGAAGCCTATGTAGAAATTGAAAAGGCCAGATTTGGAGACCGCCTCACGGTTTTGTACGATGTAGATCCCAATGCTTTGCAGAAGAAGATCCTGCCCCTGACCATCCAGCCTTTAGTGGAGAATGCCATCCGCCATGGGGTGATGAAGCAGGAGGAAGGAGGAACCGTTCGCCTGACTATTCGCTTGGAAGGAGATATGGTCCAGGTTGAGGTATGGGACAATGGAATCGGAATCAGTCCCCAGCAATTAGAGACTTTGCGGCACAGGGATAGTTCCTCTGCCCAGAGACAGGGAGTGGGTCTGGTCAATATCCGGCGCAGGTTGCTGCACTTCTGCACAGAAGAATTGAAGGTGACCAGTCAGGAAGGTGAAGGCACCAGAGTGCAGTTTCGCTTTCAAGGATGACCTTGCTACTGAACTTTTCCGGGCGCGCCAGGCCAATCTTATGAAAAAGAGTAACCCGGGGGTGAATAAGTAATTATGATACGGATTGTGGCCGTCGATGATGAAATGCATGTTCTGGAGCGATTCAGGGGAATTGTGGCGGAGTTTAAAGAGCTTGAGCTATGTGGGCAGTTTAACACGGGTAAACAATTATTAGCATATATAAAAGAGCATCCGGTAGATGCTGTTTTTCTGGATATTGAAATGCCGGGTGTTAACGGTCTTCAGCTTTCCGGGCAGATCCTGGATCTTAATGAGAATATCAACGTTGTTTTCGTCACTGCTTTTAATCAATATGCGGTTGAGGCTTTTGAATTACAGGCCATGGACTATATCATGAAGCCTTTAACCGAAGAACGGCTGGGTAAAACGGTAACTCGGCTTTTGAAAAGCAAAAAAGCGGTTCAGCATCAGGGCAAACCTTTTATTCAGTGCTTTGGGGACTTTGAAGTTTTCCAGGAGGGGAAGGCACTGGCCTGGAAAAACACCAAGGCCAAGGAAGTATTGGCCTTTTTGGTTCACAAAGAGGGTGTGCCGGTTGACTGGGAAAAGATCAGTGATGCGGTTTGGCCGGAATATAATTCAGAAAAAGCCCAGACGAATTTTCACGCGACAACCTATTTGCTGCGCAAAAAATTGACGGAGGCCGGACTGTCTCACATCCTGGAAAGCGGTCGGGGTAATTACCGGATTAACAAAGATCAGGTTATTTGTGATCTCTATCAACTGGAAGGGGCGGTCAGGGGCATACGGCACCCTGGCAATGAAGAGACTCGCTTGCTTGAGCAGTTGAAGCAAAGGGGTTATATGGAAGGGAGCGGCTATAGATGGGCCTATGCCAAAGCTGCTGAACTTGATGGAATATGTAAAAAGCTCTTGAGAATTTATTAATTTGAAAATATTTTTGGTTTAATTGTTTTATGTTTATATAAAAGGTCAAAAAACGTTGATTTATCAGGGTTTAAGCAAGTGCTCCCCAGGACTGATACAGTCCTGGGGAGCACTTTTCATTTAGGGTTCATTTAGGCAGGGGTGTCTAAGATAGAATTTATAAAAAAAAGCGCGAAGATTAGGGGAGGATTTAAAACGTGAGAGTGTTTAGAAAATCAGTAAGTCTATTGATGATTTTGGCATTGGCCTTGACCCTGTTTCCTTTAGGGAATAAAGCAGCACTGGCGGGTACGGCATCAGCTTTCCGGCCGTTTATTCCCGCTCAGCAATGGTTTTTTGAGTCCCCGAAAGCCGTAGCTGTTGACGGCAGCGATATTTACGTCGGTACTTCTGCCGGCGATATTAGTCCCTACCAGATCACCAAAGTAAGCTCCACCGGCGAGCTTCTGGAGTCCTGGGGAATTCAGGGCAGTGAAAATGGTCAAATTGATGAATTAACGGACATCGCTGTAGACGGGGACGGCAATGTCTATGTTGCGGATTCGGGCAATAACCGAGTTCAGAAGTTCAGTTCAGCCGGTGATTTCATCATGATGCTGGAGAGCAGCGGAAATGCTGAATACCCTATGTCTCCCAGAGGGGTTGCGGCGGACAGTGATGGAAACATCTATGTCACCTATGAAACCGATAATCGGGTTGAAAAGTTTGATTCGTCAGGGCAAGTGGACAGTGATTGGTGGAATCAGGCCGCTGGAGATTATCAATTCAGCCAGCCAACGGACATCGCTGTGGACAAGGACGGCAATGTTTATGTTGCGGATACCGACATGGGTCGAATCGTCCAATTTACTTCAGCCGGCGATCTTTTGCTGATGTTTGGCGAAGAAGATGAAGATGGAGAAGACCAGCTTATTGAGCCGATAGGTGTTGCGGTGGACAGCAGCGGAAATGTATATGCAGTGGATGCTCATACTAAGCAAATTCTGAAATTCAATGCTTCAGGCAATCTGCTATTGAACTGGGGAGGCGAAGGCCGGGATGATGACCAGTTTGACGATCCCTGCAGTATTGCGGTGGATAGTGGGGATCAGATTTATGTTGCGGATAGTGAGAACAACCGAATTCAAAAATTTGCTTCATCAGGCGACTTCCTGAAAAAATGGGGCAGGGGCGGCAGCGCTGACGGCGAATTTTCACTGCCCTTTGGAATCGCCAGGGACAGTGAGGGCAATATCTATGTTTCCGATACGACTAATAACCGGATCGAGAAATTTGATTCTACAGGTGCGTTTGTGACAACCTGGGGCAGCTTCGGCAAGGATAATCACCAGTTAGATATGCCCATGGGTATTGTGGTGGATCCAGACGACAATGTCTATGTTGCCGATATGAATAATAACAGAATTCAGAAGTTTGATGCTTCAGGCGGTTACTTAGCAACCATTGAGAGCTCGGAAGAAACGGACTTGAGCATCAATAAGCCAATGGGTTTGGCGGCGGATGGCAGCGGTATTTTTGTCACTGAGCTGATGAACCATCGGGTGCAAAAATTCGCTTCTTCAGGCGCTTCCCTGGGGACCCTGGGAGGGACCGATCCCGGTACCGGCCCCGGCGAGTTTGCCGCTCCCGGCAGTGTAGCTGTGGACAGTGCTGGCAATATCTATGTGCTTGATACCCAAAACAGCCGGGTCCAGAAGTTCAGGGAGTTTAGTGCTGAAGGTTTTGAGAGAGAGTGGGGGAGCTTTGGCAGCGAGGACGGCCAGTTTATAAACCCCAATGGCATTGCCGTGGACAGTGCGGGCAATGTCTATGTTTCCGATGGCGGTAACTATCGGATACAAAAGTTCAGTTCCTCAGGGGAATTCCTTGAAAAATGGGGCAGCCCTGGAGTTGATGCCGGCCAGTTTCTTATGCCAGGTTCTGTAATGGTTGACGGCAATAATAGCATTTATGTTGTGGACAGCGGCAACAACCGAATTCAAAAGCTGGGGGGAACGGCTCCAATCCGGTATAGGGTGACCTTCGACAGCAATGGCGGCAGTACCGTTGCAGCAATCGGTGATATTGCGGCCAATGGAACAGTAACCTTGCCCGCAGCGCCAACGAAGGCAGGCTTCACCTTTGCCGGCTGGTACACCGACAATGGAGCATTTGCCCATGGGTTTACCTCATCGACTCCGGTAACCGGAAATATAACGGTTTATGCAAAATGGACGGCGGTTCCGGCACCCAGCGGCTTTATACCGATCATTCCCAACGGACAATGGTTCTTTGACGTTCCAAGAGCTGCAGCGGTGGATAGCAGCAGCAATATCTATATTGTCGATTCCAATCGGCATCAGATCAAGAAATTAAGTTCGATGGGGGAAATTCTGGCCACATGGGGCAGCTATGGCAATGAAAATGGCCAGATGAATGTTCCGGGTCATATTGCCCTGGACAGTGAAGACAATGTCTATGTCGCTGATACGGGGAATAATCGGATACAAAAGTTCAGTTCCACAGGGGAATACTTGATGAAGTTTGGCAGCAGCGGCAGCGGTGAGGGACAATTTAGGAATCCCAAAAGTGTGACCGTGGACAGCGCCGGGAATATCTATGTTGCAGATACTACGAACAAGCGGATTCAAAAATTTGATTCCGATGGTGCTTTTATTCTGGAATGGGAGACTAGTCCGGCCAGTGGAGATTACCAGCTTAATCAGTTAACCGATATTGCGGTGGATATCCACGACTATGTCTATGTGGTTGATGCCAACGACCAACGGGTGCATAAATTTACCTCTGCCGGCGTTTATGTAGGGGCAATCGGGGGACCGGGCGGTACCGGCGACCCACTGAACCTTCCGCTGGGTTTGACCGTGGATCAAGAGGGATACATCTATGTTGCCGATGCACTTAACTACCAGATTCAAAAGTACAGTGCGGAAGGGGAGTTTCTGGCTAAGTGGGGAAGTCAGGGGGTGGGGAATGTTCAGTTTGGCGCCCCGCAAGATGTTGCGACAGACAGCAGCGGTAATGTTTATGTGGTGGATAGCGGGAATAAGCGGATTCAAAAATTTGACTCATCAGGCAGCTTCCTGAAGAAGTGGGGAAGCAACGGTTCGGATCAAGGGGAATTCAATCGTCCGCAAGGAATTGCTGTGGACAGTGAGGGCAATATCTATGTCGCGGACAGTAATAATCACAGGATTCAAAAATTCAATGCCGCGGGTGCGTTTATGACAACCTGGGGGAGCTTCGGCACTGAGCTGGGTCAGTTTAACTCGCCTAAGGGAATCGCCGTGGACAGTAACGGCAATGTTTACGTTGCCGACGTCGAAAACGATCGCGTTCAGAAGTTTGACTCGATGGGGGGAAATCCGCAAGGGTTTGGCAGCACCGGTACAGACGAAGGAGAATTTAAAAAGCCATCAGGAGTCGCGGTGGATAGTGACGGCAACATATATGTGGTTGAAGCCATGAATCATCGGATGCAGAAGTTCGATTCTGCATTCCAGCCCCAATATACGTGGGGGGGAACCGGTTACGGCAATGGTGATGGTCAGTTTAACAGCCCAAGTGGTGTAACCGTTGACAGCAGCGGCAATATCTATGTGCTTGATAACAATAACAATCGGGTGCAAAAGTTTGATGCCAATGGCGAATTTGTCTTAAAGTGGGGGAGTCCGGGAGCCGGTGACAGCCAGTTTTTATTCCCCCATGGAATTGCCGTAGACAGTGCCGGCAATGTTTATGTTGCAGACACCAGCGCCAATTGGATTAGAAAGTACACTCCTGAAGGTACTTTGTTGGCAAAATGGGGAACCCGCGGGAACAGTGCCGGTCAGTTTGACAATCCGTATGGCATAGCGGCGGATAGTGCCGGCAACGTTTATGTGGCCGATACCAATAACAATAGAATTCAAAAACTGGCACCCGCCTACACTGTGACCTTTGACAGCAACGGAGGCAGTCCGGTTGCAGCAATCAGCAATGTGACAGCCAACGCCACAGTAACCTTACCGGCAGCTCCAACCAAAGAAGGCTACACTTTTGCCGGCTGGTACACAGATAATGGAGTCTTCGCTCAGGCCTTTACGGCAGCGACACCGGTGACAGGCAATCTAACAGTCTATGCCAAGTGGACGGCGGCTTCGGCAACCCATACGGTGACTTTTGACAGCAACGGAGGCAGCCCGGTTGTAGCAATCAGCAATGTGACCGCTAACGCCACAGTAACCTTACCAGTGGCTCCAACCAAAGAAGGCTACACTTTTGCCGGCTGGTACACAGATAATGGAGTCTTCGCTCAGGCCTTTACGGCATCGACACCGGTGACAGGCAGTATAACAGTCTATGCCAAGTGGACGGCGGCTTCGGCAACCCATACGGTGACCTTCAACAGCAACGGCGGCAGTCCAGTTGCAGCAATCAGCAATGTGACAGCCAACGCCACAGTAACCTTACCGGCAGCTCCAACCAAAGAAGGCTACACTTTTGCCGGCTGGTACACAGATAATGGAGTCTTCGCTCAGGCCTTTACGGCATCGACTCCAGTGACAGCAGACCTGACAGTCTATGCGAAATGGACACGGAATTCATCGGGCGGTAACGATGGCGGCGGTGGCAGCGGCGGCTCCACCTCAACCCCCACCCCTGCCACTGTTACCGGAAACGTTAAAAATAGCAGTAACGGCAGCACCGTAGCCAATATAACCGCTGCGGTTACCCGGGACAGCAAAAACCGGCTGACCCTTACCATGCCGGCAGACCAGCTCGTCGTTGTCAAACAGCCCAATGGCACAACCACTCCCTTAATCGATGATGTGTCTAAGGTTTCAATTGTCGGCGAAAATGGGACTGCCCTCACCGTCTCGGCCAAGGGTACCCTTCAGGTCTCCGGCCTGGCACAGGGCACAGACCACACCTATACGATCAGTTATGATTTTGGGAAGGGCCAGAAAATTAACCTGGGCACTCTGGCCATAAAAATTGACAAAAAGGGCAATGTGTCGGAGCTTACCGTCACCTTGATTGACCCCTATGGCATTCTCACAGACGGAGCAACCGGCGAAGTGATTGCCGGAGCCCAGGTGACCCTTTACTATGCGGATACCGCCAGAAATAAAGCTGCAGACAAAACCCCGGGAGCCCTGGTGGAGCTTCCTGTTCTGAAAGATTTTGAGCCCAACAACAACAAAAATCCTCAGATCAGTGATGAGAACGGAGCCTATGGGTTCATGGTTTACCCCACCACGGATTACTACCTGGTGGCCGGCAAAGAGGGGTATGAAGAGTATAAGAGTCCCACCATCAGCGTAGAACAAGACCTCGTCAAATGGGATATTCAAATGATAAAAGCCAGCACAGGAGTCAACCGGTTAGCCGGCTTAAATCAAGTGGATACGGCCTTGGCAATTGCCCAAGCAACCTTCCCCGGGAAACTGAACCAGGTTGTCTTAGCCACTGCGGATAATTATCCGGATGCCTTAGCAGGAAGCGTTCTGGCCTACCAATTGAATGCGCCCATACTCTTAGTGGGAAGTCAAGAAGCTGACCAAGAGAAGGTCATGGAGTACCTTAATAACAGTTTAAATCTAACAGGAGAAGTCTATATCCTGGGAGGTACAGCGGTGGTCAGCAGGGATATGGAAGCCAAAATCCAGGCCGGGGGTTTCAGCCGTATCACCCGTCTCGCCGGAATAGACCGCTATGAAACGGCACTTAAAATCGCGGAGCACCTGGGAGTCAAGTCGGGAACCCCGGTTATCTTGGCCTATGGAGAAAGTTATCCGGATGCCCTGTCGGTCAGCAGTATCGCGGCAAGAATGCAGAGTCCGATTTTCCTGGTGCCCCAGGATGGGCTCAGCGGCGACATTAAGGAAGCCATCGCCAGGATTATGCCCTCCAAAGTCTATATTATCGGCGGCACAGCAGTGGTCAGCCCGGCGGTGGAAGCTCAGGCAGCAGAGCTTACTTCATTAGATAAAACAAAGATCGTGAGAATCGGAGGACAAGATGCCTATGAAACTTCTCTGGCCGTAGCAAACTACTTCAATGAATCGGGAAGCAGCCTTTGCCTAGCCACGGGCAACAACTTCCCTGATGCCTTAACGGGAAGTGTCTATGCCGCTAAGCACAATGCTCCTATTATTTTAGTGGATAGCAGTTTGTCAAACAGTTTTATCGAGTATATAAAGACCCGGAAGTTGAGGGGAATGACCTTATTCGGCGGTACGGCCGTGGTTAATACAGGCATTGAGGAACAGCTCAGGTCTTTGCTTGAGAAGTAGTCCTTCGAGAGCGTCGCCTCAGCTGGATTAAAGAGAGAATCCTTCTCACTAAAGTGAGGGGGATTCTTTACGAGAGAACCACCGAAAATTCCCTCGGGGTGAGGTTATATTCTTTAAAATGGCTAATTTATTATTGTTCTTGGTTTATTAAGACAAAAGGTTTTAAGTTTGTAAAGTAATTGTCATACCCCTAAAGGAGGATATACCAGCGTGAGAATGTTCAAAAAATCAATAAGTCTCTTGATAGTATTAGTATTTGTATTTGCTCTGCTTCCTTTGGGCAGCAAACAAGCGTTAGCTGCAACGAAAGATTTCCGGACCATCGTTCCCGATCAGCAGTGGTTTTTCTTCCCCAACTCTGTAGCCGCGGACGACAGTGGGAATTTTTACGTTGCCGATACCAGCAGCCACCGGATTCTGAAATATGATCCTAGCGGCGTCCTTTTGGAAAACTGGGGACCGTATGGTACCGGTGCGGGCAAGTTTTATTCTCCGGCAGGTGTTGCGGTGGACGGTGCCGGTAACGTCTATGTAGCTGATACCAGTAACCATCGGATTCAAAAGCGCAATGCCGGCACCGGTGTATGGACAACCTGGGGGAGCAGCGGCAGCGGCAATAAGCAGTTCAGTTCTCCGTCAGGAGTTGCAGTGGATGCCGATGGCAATGTCTACGTGGCAGATACTTTCAACTCCCGGATACAAAAGTTTGACTCTAACGGCAACTACCTGACCCAATGGGGGAGCCTAGGTAGCGATGAGGGCCAGTTAAAGTATCCCTTTGATCTAGCCGTAAGCAGCAATGGCACAGTTTATGTGGCTGATCAGAATAACTCCCGGATCCAAATGTTCAGTACATCAGGCACGCCTCAGGGGATGTGGGGAGAAAAAGGCAGCGGTGAGGGTCAGTTTAACATTCCTGCCAGCATAGATATTGACAGCAATGGAGATGTCTATGTCCTTGATAGTGCTAATAGCAGAGTTCAAAAATTCCAACCTGACGGCAGTTTTCTGCAACAATGGGGAAGCGGGGGGCTCAGTGACGGTCAGTTTTTTTCTCCCCGAGGTATCGCGGTAAGCAGCAGTGGCAGCGTTTTTGTGGCTGATACTCAAAATAAAAGGATTCAAAAATTCACTTCTTCGGGCACTTTCCTGGCGAAATGGGGAAGCTACGGGAACAACGACGGTGAACTGTATGCGCCGGTTGGCTTAGCGGTGGATGGTGATGGGAAAATCTATGTTGGCGATTCAAATACCAGAATTTCGAAATTCAATTCTGCGGGTGCATTTGAGATGAAGTGGGGAAGTAGTGGTTACGGCGATGAACAATTTTCCAGCATAAGAAATGTGGCGGTTGATAGCAATGGTAACCTTTATATTTCGAATCTAGGTACGAATTCGATTAAAAAATATGATCCTACGGGCGGATATCTGGGAACGCCGATCAGAGGCGGTACGAATAACGTTGCCCAGCTTTGGAATCCAATGGGGATAGCCTTTGACCATAACGGCAATATGTATGTCTGCAGCAGCAGTAAGTATTTGGTTTTAAAATTTGATTCTAATTATAACTTGGTAAGGTCTTGGGGGAGCCAAGGCAGCGGTAATGGCCAATTTGACAATATGAACGGCATAGGGGTGGACAGCAGTGGAAATGTCTATGTCGCGGATACCAATAATTCCCGGATTCAAAAGTTTACCTCTGAAGGCGGCTATCTAACGCAGTGGGGAAGCGCCGGGAGCACCGACGGCAAGTTTTATAGTCCACGCGGTATAGCAGTGGACAGCCAGGACAATGTTTATGTCGGGGACGGCAACCGGGTTCAAAAGTTCAGTTCTGCAGGAGTCTTTCAGGCCACATGGGGGAGTAGTGGCAACGGTGATGGTCAGTTTTCCGGTATATATAGTTTAGCAGTGGACAGGAATGACAATATCTATGTTGCAGACTCACAAAACCACCGGATTCAAAGGCTGACGAATCTTTATACCGTAACCTTTGACAGCAACGAAGGCAGCCCGGTTGCAGCAATCAGCAATGTGACCGCCAATGCGACTGTCACCTTGCCGGAGGATCCTGAGAAGGAAGGATACACCTTTGCCGGCTGGTACACCGATAATGGAGACTTTGAGAATGAGTTTACAGGATCCACTCCGGTGACAGGGGACCTGACGGTCTACGCCAAGTGGACGGAGCTTTCGCCCAACACGTATACGGTGAGCTTTGACAGCAACGAGGGCAGCCCGGTTGCAGCAATCAGCAATGTGACCGCCAATGCGACTGTCACCTTGCCGGAGGATCCTGAGAAGGAAGGATACACCTTTGCCGGCTGGTACACCGATAATGGAGACTTTGAGAATGAGTTTACAGGATCCACTCCGGTGACAGGGGACCTGACGGTCTACGCCAAGTGGACGGAGCTTTCGCCCAACACGTATACGGTGAGCTTTGACAGCAACGAAGGCAGCCCAGTTGCAGCAATCAGCAATGTGACCGCCAATGCGACTGTAACCTTGCCGGAGGCTCCTGATAAGGAAGGGTACACCTTTGCCGGCTGGTACACCGATAATGAAACCTTTGAGAATGAGTTTACAGGATCCACTCCGGTGACAGGGGACCTGACGGTCTACGCCAAGTGGACGGAGCTTCCGCCCAACACCTATAGGGTAACCTTTGACAGCAACGAGGGCAGCCCGGTTGCAGCAATCAGCAATGTGACCGCCAATACCACAGTAACCTTGCCAGAGGCTCCTGATAAGGAAGGGTACACCTTTGCCGGCTGGTACACCGATAATGGAACCTTTGAGAATGAGTTTACAGGATCCACTCCGGTGACAGGGGACCTGACGGTCTACGCCAAGTGGACGCTGCTCCAGCCCAACACCTATAGGGTAACCTTTGACAGCAACGAAGGCAGCCCGGTTGCAGCAATCAGCAATGTGACCGCCAATGCGACTGTCACCTTGCCGGAGGATCCTGAGAAGGAAGGGTACACCTTTGCCGGCTGGTACACCGATAATGGAGACTTTGAGAATGAGTTTACAGGATCCACTCCGGTGACAGGGGACCTGACGGTCTACGCCAAGTGGACGGAGCTTTCGCCCAACACGTATACGGTGAGCTTTGACAGCAACGAAGGCAGCCCGGTTGCAGCAATCAGCAATGTGACCGCCAATGCGACTGTCACCTTGCCGGAGGCTCCTGAGAAGGAAGGATACACCTTTGCCGGCTGGTACACCGATAATGGAGACTTTGAGAATGAGTTTACAGGATCCACTCCAGTGACAGGGGACCTGACGGTCTACGCCAAGTGGACGGAGCTTCCGCCCAACACCTATAGGGTAACCTTTGACAGCAACGAGGGCAGCCCGGTTGCAGCAATCAGCAATGTGACCGCCAATACCACAGTAACCTTGCCAGAGGCTCCTGATAAGGAAGGGTACACCTTTGCCGGCTGGTACACCGATAATGGAACCTTTGAGAATGAGTTTACAGGATCCACTCCGGTGACAGGGGACCTGACCGTCTATGCCAAGTGGACGGAGCTTCCGCCCAACACCTATAGGGTAACCTTTGACAGCAACGAGGGCAGCCCGGTTGCAGCAATCAGCAATGTGACCGCCAATACCACAGTAACCTTGCCAGAGGCTCCTGATAAGGAAGGGTACACCTTTGCCGGCTGGTACACCGATAATGGAACCTTTGAGAATGAGTTTACAGGATCCACTCCGGTGACAGGGGACCTGACGGTCTACGCCAAGTGGACGCTGCTCCAGCCCAACACCTATAGGGTAACCTTTGATAGCAACGAAGGCAGCCCAGTTGCAGCAATCAGCAATGTGACCGCCAATGCGACTGTAACCTTGCCGGAGGCTCCTGATAAGGAAGGGTACACCTTTGCCGGCTGGTACACCGATAATGAAACCTTTGAGAATGAGTTTACAGGATCCACTCCAGTGACAGGGGACCTGACGGTCTACGCCAAGTGGACGGAGCTTCCGCCCAACACCTATAGGGTAACCTTTGACAGCAACGAGGGCAGCCCGGTTGCAGCAATCAGCAATGTGACCGCCAATGCGACTGTCACCTTGCCGGAGGCTCCTGAGAAGGAAGGATACACCTTTGCCGGCTGGTACACCGATAATGGAGACTTTGAGAATGAGTTTACAGGATCCACTCCGGTGACAGGGGACCTGACCGTCTACGCCAAGTGGACGGAGCTTTCGCCCAACACGTATACGGTGAGCTTTGACAGCAACGAAGGCAGCCCGGTTGCAGCAATCAGCAATGTGACCGCCAATGCGACTGTCACCTTGCCGGAGGATCCTGAGAAGGAAGGATACACCTTTGCCGGCTGGTACACCGATAATGGAGACTTTGAGAATGAGTTTACAGGATCCACTCCAGTGACAGGGAACGTGACGGTCTATGCCAAGTGGACACGGAATTCACCGGGCGGTAATAATGGCAGCGGTGGCGGCTCCAATTCTTCAAAGCCACCCACTACACCATCTGCCACCGTTACCGGTGACGTTAAAAATGGAACCACCGGCAGCACCGTAGCCAATATAACCGCTGCCGTTACCAAGGACAGCAAAAACCGTCTGACTCTCACCATGCCGGCAGGCCAGCTCGTCGTTGCCAAACAGCCCGACGGCAAAGTGACTCCCTTAATAGATGATGTGTCTAAGGTTTCGATTACCGGCGAAGATGGGACTGCCTTCACTGTCTCGGCTAAGGGTACCCTTCAGGTCTCCGGCCTGGCACAGGGCACAGACCACACCTATACGATCAGTTATGATTTTGGGAAGGGCCAGAAAATTAACCTGGGCACTCTGGCCGTCAAAATTGACAAAAAGGGCAATGTGACGAAGTTGAATGTCACCTTAATCGACCCTTATGGAATTTTGACCGACGGTACCACGGGAAAAGTGATTGCCGGGGCCCAGGTGACCCTTTACTATGCGGATACCGCCAGAAATAAAGCTGCAGGCAAAACCCCGGGAGCCCTGGTGGAGCTTCCTGTTCTGAAAGATTTTGAGCCCAACAACAATAAAAATCCTCAGATCAGTGATGAGAACGGAGCCTATGGGTTCATGGTCTACCCCACCACGGATTACTACCTGGTGGCCGGCAAAGAGGGGTATGAAGAGTATAAGAGTCCCACCATCAGCGTAGAACAAGACCTCGTCAAATGGGATATTCAAATGATGAAAGCCAGCACAGGAGTCAACCGGTTAGCCGGCTTAAATCAGGTGGATACGGCCTTGGCAATTGCCCAAGCAACCTTCCCCGGGAAATTAAACAGGGTTGTCTTAGCCACTGGGGATAATTATCCGGATGCCTTAGCAGGAAGCGTTCTGGCTTACCAATTGAATGCGCCCATACTCTTAGTGGGAAGTCAAGAAGCTGACCAAGAGAAGGTCATGGAGTACCTTAATAACAGCTTAAATCAAACAGGAGAAGTCTATATCCTGGGAGGCACAGCAGTGGTCAGCGGGGATATGGAAGCCAAAATCCAGGCCAGGGGTTTCAGCCGTATCACCCGGCTCGCCGGAATAGACCGCTATGAAACGGCGCTTAAAATCGCGGAGCACCTGGGAGTCAAGACGGGAACCCCGGTTATCTTGGCCTATGGAGAAAGTTATCCGGATGCCCTGTCGGTGAGCAGTATCGCGGCAAGAATGGAGAGTCCGATTTTCCTGGTGCCCCAGGATGGGCTCAGCAGCGACCTTAAGGAAGCCATCGCCAGAATTATGCCCTCCAAAGTCTATATTATCGGCGGCACAGCAGTGGTCAGCTCGGCGGTGGAAGCTCAGACAGCACAGCTTACTTCATTAGATAAAACAAAGATCGTGAGAATCGGAGGACAAGATGCCTATGAAACTTCTCTGGCCGTAGCAAACTACTTCAATGAATCGGGAAGCAGCCTTTGCCTAGCCACGGGCGACAACTTCCCCGATGCCTTAACGGGAAGTGTCTATGCAGCTAAGCACAATGCTCCCATCCTACTGGTGGGCAGCAGCTTGTCAAACAGTTTTATCGAGTATATCAAGACCCGGAAGTTGAGGGGAATGACCTTATTCGGCGGTACGGCCGTGGTTAATACAGGCATTGAGGAACAGCTCAGGTCTTTGCTTGAGAAATAGGTTCTTAGCGAATTACTGATTTAGTTGGATTAAAGACAGAAGGGGCTGTTGCAATAAGACAGCTTAACAAGAAGAAAAGACAGCTTCTGGCTTCAGCCTAACGGGTTCCGTTTTGAGGTGCACAGTCCCAAAATGTCATGTGTTTTGACGACCCAATTGACAAAGCAATTAAACAAATTTATTGCAAAAATAAGGATTGGCATTGAATTTGCCAATCCTTATTATTTTAGTTCCTCAGTAAGCGCCACTCAACCATACACTTTTAGATTATTGATTTTCTTGTACTTTTCAAAGGTCTCAGTGAAGCTTAAGTTATCCTCCTCATCATGAGGGCGCACGAGCGGTAATGTTCCCTCCGTACGTGTCTTGAATTCTGATTGCGTAGGAGACTCAAAATTCCCGCTTATCATAATACGCGAGTGATGTCTGATACGATATGACCATTAGCCCGAGCCATAAAATTGCGCCAAACAAAACCGCTATTAGCGGGTTTGCCGCGAACCATTCAAAAAAATCGGCTACCTGTTCTATTGAGAAGGTGTCTTTTAGGAATTTAGTTAATACCAAAATCACCAAGGGAAACCCGACAAACGGTAAATAGGAAAAAAACTTTGCTTTCGTGTATCCGAGCTTGAAAAAGATCGGAAGCTGAATAGCCTGTAAGACGCTGTATACCAAAAACATAACAAGCGTGATTAGCAAAGATTCCCAAGCATTGAAGCCTTCTTGCAGTACAGTGAATAATGCAAAGGATAAGATATAGGCGAATAATCCAGAGCATATATCAACGACTAAAGCAAATAAATATCTGCCTAAAACTACCGTGCTTCGCTTGATGGAAAGCGTGGTATATAATGCGTCGATACCATTTTTCTCGCCCACAGCAAACGGATAGGTAACGTACAGAGATGAATACACCATAAGTATACCGATGGCCGCCGCGCTCACGCCTGAATTGATAATCATAATGAGAGCAACAACGATAAAAATAATAAGGTTTTTCAAGGTTAGGTAAGGTTTAACTGTAATAAAGTCCAGCCGGATAAAAGACAGAGCTTTATTCATGTAATTTCGCCCCCTTGCTCATGTAAATAATAATGTCATCAAGCGTGACCGGCTCAATAAGCAAGTCTTTAGGAAGCCTGCCGATACTTTCAGACTCCGCTATCCCCTCAAAGCCGGTGCCATGTTCACGCAGACCGATAATCAGCTTTCTCTGTTCGGGATTTATTTCCCGCAGGCCTCCTTTTACCAACACATATTTTTCAAGCAGATTTTCTTTCAAGCCGCTGAAAACAATGCGCCCGTTCAATATAAAAGTGATATAATCCGCGATTTTTTCAAGGTCAGCCGTTATATGAGTGGAAAACAAAATGCTTTTGTTTTGATCGATGACAAAATCAGCGAGCATATCGCAAAGCTCGTCACGCGCTACAGGGTCAAGCCCGCTCGTTGGTTCGTCAAGTATAAGCAGTTTCGCCTCATGTGATAGGGCGACGGCTATCATTAGCTTGACTTTCAAGCCGCGGGACAGCTCTTTTACCTTTTTCTTTTTCTCAATCTCAAATCTCTTTAACAGCTCGGCGTATTTTTTACTGTCCCAGTGCCGGTAAAAGGGCGATACCGCCGTTTCCACGTCGGACATCGTCCAATCCTCCACATAAAGCGGCGAATCCATAACTACCCCTATCTGCTCGTTTATCAGAGCCGCTTTGTCCTTGCTGTCCATTTCGAACAGCCTTACCTCGCCCGACTGATAGTGTATCATATTGAGAATGGATTTTATCGTCGTGGTTTTGCCTGCACCATTCGGACCGATAAATCCCATGATGTAGCCTTTGGGAATCTTAAACGACACGTCTTTAAGCGAAAAGGTATCATAGCTTTTGTTAAGGCCGCAGACTTCTAAAACATTATTCATAATTATCCTCCTTGTATAGCACGTTCAGCATTTCGGCAACTTCATCTTTTGCGATCCCGCCAGCTTTTGCGGCGGCAATAGCGTCGGTCAGACCAAGCTCAACCTTGCGAAGCGCATTTTCCCGCGCCATTTCTTTATTTTGAGGCAGTACATAACAACCCTTGCCCTGCACGCTGACGATAAAGCCTTCTTCTTCCAAGTCATTGTACGCCCGTGTCGTTGTAATAACGCTGATTTTCAAATCTTTCGCAAGCTGCCGGATAGATGGAAGCAAATCATCTTCCTGAAGCTCGCCGGAGAAAATCGCCTCTTTAATCTGTGCTTTTATTTGTTCGTATATCGGAACCCCCGAACGATTCGATACTATGATTTTCAAATAACCACCACCAATCATATACACATATATACAGTATAATCACTAATTTCAGTTATGTCTAGAGGTTTTAAAGCAAATCATACCTCTTTAACAGTGCCAATTTGGAGGGGACGAGGGCTTAAAACCTTGATATATAAGGAAAATGGCGTGCAAAAATTGTTGTCAATTTGCACGCCATTTTATGCCATTTTGCCTTTGGCACCTCAAAACTAAACTTGTTAGCTATCAGCCAGTTGCTGTCTTTTCTTCTTTTCTATTGCCGAAGTTCCTTGCCCGTTTGACGGGAATTAAGCTAGCTTATTGAAAGACAGAAAAAACCAAACCTCAAACCTCCCTTTCTCCATGAAAGCCGCCGCTGTCTCTGCGGATGGTATGTTATAGAGTCTGTTATCAATGCCGCCATCATGATAGCTCAAGCCTGCATTGTTCCCCAGATACCAAAGGTCATATCCCTCACAAAAACTGCATCTGCATTTTGCCGTTCACTGTTCAGTCTTTCTTCCAATAAATCAATATCGATTTCTTTCTGAGTAGCAGTACCCGATTGGATGATCCGGGGCAGCATCATCTTTACCACCCACGCAAGATCGCTGCCTGTTTCAGGTGTTTGTAAAACGGCTTCCGCCCTTACCTGGGCAATCGTTAATCCAGCCTGCTTAAATACGCAATATAGATTTGAGCCAATATGAACATTACCGCCTTCTTTTGCCACGGTATCCCAAATCCAGGCTTGAGCTTGGGTATGTAGCGGTAAATCCATATTCTTAAATGATCCCATTGAATCGCTCTCCTGAAAAACAACCAACCCATTTGTTTTCAGGTAGGGTAGAAGACTCTTAACACTGTGAGTTGCATCTGGTTGATACATCAGAACTCTGCGTCCAATAATCGCATCAAACCTTCCAATGTCTTGCGGCAATCCGCCAATTTCGGCCTTAACAAATTTTGCATTAATGATGCGCCTTTCGGCAGCGGCATTTCGAGCTATGTCAAGTGCTGCCTCGTTTGTATCAAAGCCAATTACTTCACCGTCAGCGCCCACAATTTCTGCTGCCAATAAAGTTACATCTCCGGAACCGCAGCCTACATCCAGTATCCGGAACCCTTTTTTAATACCAGCATCCATTAAAAGCCGATAAGTAAAATCTTCGCGCTGATTTATCATAATTGCCTTCAATCCCTTCGCATTCATTATGCTCTCGTTTATAATAATAAGAAATATCGCTTAAATATTCAAATGCCCATTTGAGACGGCATTCATTGCAGCAGAGCAGGACGTATTGACTACAGATAAAGCAATCCATGTTCGGCTCTATTATGTTCTTGTCCTAAATTACACTAGGGTACCGTGACTAATCTAATTAAGAGAGGAGAATCTTCATGTTGTTAGTTACAGCAATTTTGTTTCTTACAATCGGTTTATGGTGTGTACTAAAACCAGAAATTGTTGGAATGTTTGATGGGTTTAAAATCAAACCCTCAACTAATCAGTATTATCATAATTACATTAAACGTTATGGTCTGGCCTTATTTATAGTAGGAATTGGCATGTTAGTGTATGGTTTGTTACCGATTATTTGGGCAGTTCAAATTGGTCACTGGTGACCAATTTAGAAAGGGTTCCAGAACACCTAGGTCTGCAGTAATCATATGCCTGATTTTGGTGTTTTTGAGGTTTGGATATGTTTCGAACTTAACATAACGAGGGGGAAAAATATGACCCGAAAAAGAAAATATATCATAGGGATATTATTAATTATTTGGTTTGCTTTTTTACTTACAGACTTCTATTTAGCAAAAGCAAGTAAATCTCCTGTTTTCGCAATCCCGATAGTGGTGTACAAAGATGGCGGTTCAACAGAATACTATGGATTGGGGTACAAGATTATAAAATATGTCAATCTAACTGTGGAGAGGGGCACAGAGGTAACGAAAATGGATTTTGGAACTTGGTTTATGAGATTTTCACCTGTTATTAACTGAAACTGTTTGGGTGTTTAAACGATTTGCTGGAAGAATTGCTGTAACCAAAAAGAGAAGAGAGAGATGAAAAATGACTGATTCCTTTAGAGCTATTCCGGATCAAGCATTTGGTATCAAACCAATTGTACGCATCAGAGACATTGATGCCGTAGTCGACAATTACCTGTTATTTAAGAATAAGGCGGAGAAAACCAATTCTATTTGTGCCGCCGTCTTAAAAGCAGAAGTTCATGGACTGCAAATGATTGATGTGGCTCCGGCTTTATACAATGTCGGCGCGAGGTATTTCTTTGTTGCCGAACTCTATGAGGCGATAAGCTTAAGAGAAATCTTGCCTCAAAAGGATGCCCAAATATATACTCTGGCCGGAATTCTTAGCAATGAAGAACAATACTTCAAAGAATATAACATTATTCCTTGTGTGAATTGTTTAGAGCAACTGTCCAGATGGAATAAATTTTGCCGGGACAATGGGAAAGGCTCAGTAATCATCCATCTTGATACTCATATGAACCGCCTTGGCTTACTTGATGATGAGATCGAAATTTTAAGCAATAATTATCACGAATATCTTTCCGATCTCGAAGTACATTTTTACATGAGTCACTTTTATGATATCAAAGGAAATGATTTCACTAATTGCCATAAGCAAATTGAGATCCTGAAAAACTATCTGGCCAAACTTCCCAAAGCGCCAATTACCTTTGCCTGCACTGATAGCGTTATATTGTTGGACAATCAACAAGTAAACTTTGATATGATCCGACCAGGGATTGGATTGGTGGGGGGAGCGCCCAATGCGGCTCATCCTATCTCACCTGAAGCAAAGCACACTATAGAAATTTACGCCAAAATATCACAGATCAAGAAGATTCCGAAAGGACAAACCGTGGGATATGGAGGGGCATTTGTAACTAAAAGAGATACGAAGATGGCTCTGGTTCATATTGGGTATAAGGACGGTTACTTAAGAACGTTAAGTGAGCTTGATAGCGATCCCAAAGGGGTGTACATGTGCATCGATGGTTACAGGACTCCCGTGATGGGAAAAATATCCCTGGATGCCTCAACCATTGATGTAACCGATGTCCCAGCGGATGTTTTAGCAAATGCCAAGTATGCGGAAGTTGTGGGGCCTAATGTAGACCTGAAGGTTCTGGCTGATAAATCTGGGTGTTACGAAATTCTTGTAGCTTTGGGCAGAGAAAATAAAAAAGTAAATGATTATACGGTAAAAGAGTTTAAGCGGATTTTTGGCTGAAATTTTCTGGATTATGCCCTTTAGATCAAATTGTAGCCAAAATATGAACTGAGATTGTTTCTTTCAAAATGCAAATTATTCGTTATAAAAAATACGTCGTAATATAATACTGGCTGCAAAAGCAAAAAGTTGGTTGATCTGACCACCCGCGCTCTTTTGATGCCGTGGTTGCCAATCCTCCTTATTCTGCTCATTGGGACAATAGCGAAACGAAATTAAAAGATCCGCGTTTTCGGGACTATGGTAAACTCGCTCCGAAAACTAAGGCGGATTATGCCTTCATTTTACACAGTTTATATCACCTGAATGAGAGGGGAATAATGGCCATTGTCTTGCCTCACGGTGTCTTGTTCCGTGGTGCGGCGGAAGGTGCCATTCGTCAAACCATCATTGAAAAAAACTACCTGGATACAGTGATTGGGTTGCCTGCCAACTTGTTTTACGGTGTAGGAATTCCAACCACGATTTTAGTATTCAAGAAAAATCGTAAAACAAAAGATATCTTCTTTATCGATGCCAGCAACGAATTTGAAAAAGGTAAGAATCAAAATAAACTTACTCATGAAAACATCAATAAGATTATTGCAACTTACAAAAATCGTGGGGATGTTGATAAATACGCGCATGTGGCATCACTTGAAGAAATCAAAGAAAACGAGTTTAACTTAAATATTCCTCGTTATGTGGATACCTCAGAAGAAGAACAAGTCATTGATCTTGATGAGGTGAATAAGCAGCTAGAGCAAGATAAACAAGAAATCGCCGAGCTTGAAGCAAAGATCAATGAACAGTTGAAATTTTTGGGAATTAATGTGTAGGAATTTGCTTGGAAGGTTCAAGGATATGGTTTCTTAACTCTTTTCCATTGATGTTGCGTAGGGAAATTCTCTTCAACCAAGGAACGGGTAGGGCCTCGCGACAAATCATCAGAGCGAGAAGTTCATAAGGCGAAGGTGGCGCGTTTCGTCCTGATCTTCAGAAAATGACGTTTCATTGCTATGAAAATAGGAATATCGTTTGGGTGAAAACCTTACAGGAAAGGACCACGGTATAACCATCTTCGCTTGGGTAAAAGCAAGCGGGGTAAATTAATTTCACCTTAAAATCATCTTTCATATATTATTATTTCTATACTAAGCTCCTTTCTGTCTTTCCCTACCGAAACGTCAATGAATTAGTAGAGGATATGGATAATGCATAATCGGATTGTTGTTGTAAATTCTACACCGATTATTGCCTTGTCAGTAATTAATCAATTACTTCTATATTAAAAACCTTTATGGTGAGATAATTATTCCAAAAGCTGTACAAGATGAGGTAATGGCTAAAGAGGATTCTATCACACGGCTTGCGCTTGAAGAAGCAGAAGCTTGGATAATAACAAAAACGGTTACAAACATTGCGGCAAAGAAATTCTTCAAGGTACAGCTACATGAAGGTGAGGTTGAAGTGATGCTGCTTGGGAAGGAATTAGAGGCCGATTTACTTGTGATAGATGATTATATAGCACGGGAATACGCCAAATACCTCGACTTTAAGATAACCGGGACATTGGGTGTCATTTTAAGAGCTAAAGAGAACGGAATTATTAAAAAGGTTAAGCCATTAGTGTTAGATTTAATAGACCATGGAATTTATATAAGTGACAAACTGTATATAGATATCCTAAAAATGGCTGAGGAAAATTAGAAACTGTCATCCACACCTGAAATTGCAAAAATGGCATGTGGAAGCCATAGCTTTGTTTTGGAAATTGACAGTAACGGATTATTCATGATAACATGACTTGAACTTAGTTACTTAATTATAAGGAGGACATTTTATCTATGCATTCGATTCGTTTAAGATAAGCTGGCAATAAAGAAGCGGTAAGATCATCCATGGTGGGCTTTTTTGTTGTGCTTATTTTGCGAATTGAGACATAGATGGGGAGAAGTGTAACCATTTGAGGTTATACCTTTTGGCCAATGTCTCTTTGTCGTGATAGGCAGACTAAAGCCCGCACTGCGGATTTTAGTCTGTTTTTTTATTGCCCTATATGGAATTGCCGTATTTTTATAAGATGGAGGAACATTTATGGATTACATTTTCATCTAGTCCTTCCTGCTCAAATCGCAGGCTTTTCCTGCGAACAGGTAAACGAAAAGATGCGATTTTCGACAGGAGGAAAGATCATGGAATTAATAGTAAAAGCAAAAGACATTCGTTTGGAATATACAGGCCGTGATGTTTTGGATATCGATGAATTGGAATTATACGAATACGACCGCATTGGTTTGGTGGGAGCAAATGGCGCAGGCAAGAGCTCCTTACTCAAGGTGCTCTTAGGGGAATTAACCCTGCCAGGCTGTAAAATCAATCGTCTGGGCAGGCTGGCCTATATCCCTCAGTTAGAGGAAGCCATTTTAGAAGAGGTCAAAGATTTTGCCCTCATAGGTAAACTGGGTGCTAGTCAGATAGCAGTACAGACCATGAGCGGCGGTGAAGAAACAAGGCTTAAAATAGCCCAGGCTCTTTCGGAACAGGTGCATGGCATCTTGGCAGATGAACCAACCAGTCATTTGGACCGTGAAGGAATGGATTTTTTAATCGGACAGCTGAAATATTTCTCCGGTGCTCTACTCATCATCAGCCATGACCGCTATTTCCTTGATGAGGTGGTTGATAAAATATGGGAACTGAAAGAGGGAAAAATTACGGAGTACTGGGGTAACTATTCTGATTATCTTCGCCACAAAGGGGAAGAACGCCAAAGCCAGGCTGCAAGATACGAACAATTGGTTGCCGAACGGGGTAGATTAGAACGAGCTGCTGAAGAAAAGCGCAAGCAGGCACGTAAACTAGATCAAAAAGCTAAAGGCGCGGCAAAGAAGAATAGTTCCGAAAGCGGCGGACGCCTTGGGCATCAGAAAACCATGGGCAGCAAGCAAAAAACACTGTTTAATGCTGCTAAGGCCATGGAACACAGGCTTGCAGCTTTAGGGGAGGCGGAAGCTCCGGAGAGCATCCGCACCATGCGTTTTCGACAGAGTAAAACTCTTGAACTTCATAACCCCTATCCGATTATGGGTACGGAAATCAAGAAAAGCTTTGGAGATAAGGTAATATTGGAAAAGACAGCTTTCAGCATCCCCCTGGGGGCGAAAGCAGCACTGACAGGGGGTAATGGTGCAGGGAAGACAACTTTAATCCAAATGATCTTAAACCGTGAAGAGGGTATCTCAATTTCGCCTAAAGCTGAAATAGGTTACTTTGCCCAAACCGGTTACAAGTACAACCGCAATCAGGAAGTCATGGAATTTATGCAGGAGGATTGTGATTACAATATCTCAGAAATCCGTTCCGTTCTGGCCTCCCTGGGCTTTATCCAACATGATCTTGGCAAAAGGTTAGCTGTTTTAAGCGGCGGCGAAATGATCAAATTGCAGCTGGCTAAAATGCTCATGGGCAGGTATAATATCCTGTTAATGGACGAACCCAGCAACTTTCTTGATCTGCCGGGCATAGAGGCTTTGGAGGTACTGATGAAGGGATATGCGGGAACTATTGTGTTTATCACCCATGACCAACGGCTGCTTGATAATGTGGCGGACATGATTTATGAAATCAAGGATAATAGATTGAACTTAATCCGCTAAACTGATTTATCTAAGTTTATGGGATTTGAAAAAGGAGGAAGATTCTATGGCCGGGCCGGATAAGAAACAACTTTATCCCAATGAAGCGATCAAGACGGTTTGCTATATAAGTAATCTGCCTAAAAGACCTAATGTCGAGATTGGAGACTATACCTATTATAGCGATAATAAAAAATCTCCGGAGAAGTTTTATGATAATATCGAACACCACTACGAATTCCTGGGGGATAAGCTGATCATAGGCAAGTTCTGTGCCATTGCCGAGGGTGTCAAGTTTATCATGAATGGAGCAAACACTTAACTAAAAAGCAACTTAAATAAATCTGCCTCTGGTAAAATGGCAGTAACAATGAGACTGCCGGCAGCGCCATAGTTGCCGGCAGTCGGTTTTTCTGCTGAAAAGCTATAAGCCTCTGAAATAGAGCTGTCCAATGGTAATAACAATTGTCCCCTTTGCTATTACCCGTATCCTGTATCTTTTCACTCTTTGGATAATTTACGCAGCTTAGGGATATCCCTTCCGGTTGAGGCTCCGAAAAAGCTGCTGTAATCACGGTAAACTGAGAATCACTGATATACCCTACCATTCTGCAGGCGGTTGCTGTATCCATTTGACGGGATGGCATCAGGCGTCTTGCCAGTGCATTAATCATACCGGCATCGGCATTCACTGCATAACCGGCACTCCATTGCTTCACGGGAGGGAGTCCCTGAAGATAGACCTTAAAATCAGCTCAGCAATCCTTTGCGGATCTAGGTCCAGCCGGACAGTTAAGAGCGGTTCGGTCTCGCTTGCCTCGATTACCTTCAGGGCAACGGGCAAAGCAACGGCTTTAAGGATACTAATATTATCTCACGGAGTTTACTATTAAAGGTCTGACCGGCGCTGTAAAACAAGACGAGGATTAAATCATGAGAGAGAATAAAACTATGAAGGAGGCATTATTGCACAGTCTTAAAGGAATCACCGGCAGCTTTAATGAGGAGATTAAAAATTCGGCGGTTTTGAGGCTGACTAATTTAGATTAGTCCAGCTCAAAACCGCCGAATTTTTAAAAAGTTAACATATTCCGCTTGCTAATTCCCGTTTGATCTCTAAAATCTTTTCCAATGATAAGCCGGTAATATCAGCAACATCTTCCGGAGTGATTCCCTTCAGCAAGGCATTGCGGACCGTCTCAAGTTTGCCTTTCATTTCTCCCTCTTTTAAACCCTCTTTTAAGCCTTCTTTTAGGCCTTCTTCCCGGCCTTCTTCTCTTAGCCACTGTTCAATCTGGGTCATGCGTAACACCTCCAGTAATCTTTTCTTGTACTCTTCGGGAAGGAATCTGTCTGTAATTGCCACAATAGCTCCAATAGCGAAGTTTGTGTAGTTACCCGCTGCTGCCTTAGCAAGTTCTGCAGCCTGTATAGCCATCTCGGCTTCCGTTTGCCGGATCTTCATTAAAGGCAGAAAGATTAGTTTTAACAAGTCTGCTTCCTGCAGCGGTTCGAATCGCTCAACTTTTGTCTTGATCCTCTGATATTCCTTGTCTCCATCCATACCTTTAAAATAGACATTGGTAACTCGATAGGTTAAGGATCCCTTCTGCAATACAGCGGGAGCATTTTCAATCCGTCCTGAATATATGATGGCCGTGTTTACCTCACGGTTATGTCTTTCAACTATTCTAGCCCCATAGTAGGCTACCCGGCGCAGGATATCTTCCGGAACCGTAGTCTGAAACTCCAAGTGCAACAGAGTCTCATCTGCCAACAGGAAAACAAAGTCAAGTCTCTTTTCCCGCGCTTCTACTATCGGCAGTACCGTGGGCATGATATCTAGAATTTTTGCCGTCTTCAGGCCAAACGCTTCCAAGGTCTGCTCCTTGAAGATTTCTGCGGTAGCTTTCAAGATGATGTCTTTATTATGTCGGCTAATCTGTGTTTCCAGAGTTATCACCTGCCTTCCTGTAAATATTATACTATAAGAAAAGCGGGGAAACTAACCTTTTCTTCGTTTTATGCAATTGCCTTTATTATGAACAATTCCGGTATTGGCACTTCCGGCCCTGCATGGAAAGTACTTGATCCTTGCCCTCATAGACCAGAAGGGCCGGCTTGTATACTTAGCTGATTGACAAAGAAAAGTTTCTTGGATAATATTATGTTATGCGATATATCGCGATGCATGATATTAAGGAGAGGGATAATGTGTCCTATTCAGGGGGTCCGATGACGGAGGCAATGTATTATATACTCTTAGCCTTAATGAATCCTAATCATGGCTATCAGCTAATGGCAGCCATTGAACAAGTATCCAATGGGCGGATAAAAATGGGGCCGGGAACGTTGTATGGCGTTCTCACAAGACTGCAGAAAGATAATCTCATTGAAATCTTAAGTGATGACGGCAGAAGGAAGACCTACGCTATTAAGGAAGAAGGCCGGGCTGCCCTCAAAGCAGACTATGAAAGGTTAAAAGACATGATTCGGGATGGAAGGCTATTGGAAGAGGGGTGATTAGAGATGGGCAAGATTGTAAAAAGACTGATGCTTGACGATATCTATGCTATCGGCCGGAATGAAAGCTGGTTTTCCGGTATGGCAAGTCAAGGCCTGCATTTAAAGAAATTTGGGCGTCTGTTTGTTGACTTCGAAAAAGGAGAAGCAAAGGAAACCAACTATCGAATCGATTATCTTAAGGAAGCCCCTGCCCAGGAACAACTTGATGTTTATCATGACTGCGGTTGGAATTTTATTGCTAATAACGGTTACTTCTATGTCTTTTTTGCCGATGAGAAAGCATACACCACTGAACTGCATACTGACCCGGTTGAGCAAGGTTTTACCCTGTCGGAATTAAACCAACGGATTAAGAATAATTTAATCATTCTATCCATTGCTATGTTGCTTTTTTTAGGAATGATGATCAGCATCTATTCATTCAATGATGAGCCCTTTTTATTGATGATGGAAGGTCAATTTGTCCAGCAGATATTTCTTGTGCTTGTTGAACTGTACCTTTTTTATTCGATAATACGCAACTATAGAGTAGTTCGCAATCTCAAACAATCGCTGCTTCGGGGTACGGAAATTGATCATAATCAGGATTATAGAAAAGCCAGATTGTGGGGAGGTATATTGGCAGGCATATTTTTACCCATGGCCTTATTTACAATAATCATACCAGTTGTTGAGATTGCTCAAACCAAAGACTATACGCTTCCGGAAGGCAATACGAATCTGCCGATTATCAGGCTGGCGGAAATAGAGAAAAGCCCTGGTTTTCGCCGCGAAACAGATTTTAGCGGTAATAATCTGGACCGGGCAAATCGGGTTAGCTGCGATTGGAGTCTGCTGGCGCCTGTTCAATATGAAATCGATGAACATGGAGTTGTCAACGGCGAAGTGTGGGAAGATAACGGCGGCGTATATTCTCCGAGTATAACCACCCGATACTATAAATTGACCTTTGGCAGCATGGCAGAAAACCTTACTCTTAATCTTATTAATCGCTATGTTTGGCGTGATAACGCCGAAGTTAAGGAGGTTAATCAGCGGTCCTTTGATAAACTGTATATGGTAGAGGATGGTAGCCGCAAACAGATCTTTGCCTATTGGGATAATCAAGTAATCCATGTTACCTATTACGGAAAAGAGCGCATAGAGGATATTATACCGCCGCTTGCGCAAAAGATAAGCTGAAGAGAGTGAATCAAGGTGGAGGTGATCAGCGGATGAGGCGAGTGAGATACCAGGTCGCATGTAGCCTGGATGGCTACATCGCGGGACCGATGGATGACTTTAATTGGATTACGCCAGAGCCCTCGTTTGACTTTGAGGCGCTTTATACGCAATTTGACACGTTACTGATGGGGCGGCGCACCTACGAGATCGTAAGCGCAACGGGCGAGAGCTTTCGAGGGAAGCAAGTGATCGTCGCCTCGAAGTCCCTGCGGCCAGAGGATCATCCTGAGGTCGAGGTCGTCAGCGAGGGCCTTGAAGCACGAGTTCGAGAGCTTCGTGCACAACCTGGTCGAGATATCTGGCTCTACGGCGGAGGGGAGCTCTTCTCCCAACTTCTCACCTGGAATCTGGTTGATACAGTCGAACCGGCGATCATACCGATTCTTTTGGGAGGTGGGGTGCAGTTGCTCCCCCCGCTCGGGGTACGCCGGAATTTGGCCCTGGTCGGGCACCGCGCCTATCCCGGTGGCATGATTCTCCTTGAGTACGAGGTGCAACAGGCTGCGAACCTCCCCCAGGGTAATCAAAGAGCTCAGCTCGCTACGAGCTGACAGAGATAACAGCATAGACTTCCCCTTTGGCGATAATATCATACGCGCTCATAAAAGTGGTGTGAAATATATCGCACAACCAGGCGGGTCTATCAGAGATGATAACGTTATTGATATCTGTGACAAATATAATATGGTAATGCTTTACTGGAATCCGATTATTCCATCATTGATGGGAGGCAATTATCATTCGAAACATAAATTTGCTAAAATGGGTCAGGTATAATAATATAGTAAAATTTCAGGTGAATGAATTTAAAAGCAACAGGAGGCTTTTATGAGTGAATTTTTGAGATTGGAAGATTTGATCATGGGCTGTTCAGAAACTGGCTACGAAGAAGCAGTTGTAAAGCTTTTACAAGACAATGGAATAGCTGTTGATGACTTTGAGCACGTCGGAAAGTGTGATTCAGAGTGCCCAAATTGTGGGGTGGAAAACTTCAGCATTTGGCAAAGGAATATAGGCTTCATAAACAACAATGAAATGGTTACCCTCGATTTAGACAAAGCGGATAACATTTTGGAATTTGAGATATATTTATGTAATAATTGCGGAAAGTGGACTACTTATATTGAGTAATGTGACAGGACCGGCAGCTTACTCATAGCTCCTAGCATATTTTCGAAGTTTACAATGATAACAAAGAGATAAAATCAGGGGCCTGTCGCAAAACGTTTATATATGAACGTCTTGCGACAGGCCCGTTTCAAGGTTTGACGATATTGCCTGTTTTGACGGAAATTAAGCTAGCTTACTGAAAGGCGGAAAAGCCCAAATCTCCAAATTAGCTCAAGCCTGCAATGATCTCTACTGTTATCGCCTACAATTTCTGGTACCAATAAAGTAACATCTCTGGAACCCCAGCTATATCCGGTATCGGAACCATTTTTGAATCTGTATCCTTTAAAGGCCGAAAAGTAAAATCTTCGTGCTGATTCAGCATAAATGTATTTGATCCCTTCTCATTCATTTACTCACTCGTTTATAATAGGAAATATCCCTTTAATAATTTAAACTATTGATTCTATGAAAATCGGATTGATATCGTTTGGGTGAAAACCATACAGGAAAGGAAAATGCTTCTGTGAAAAAATTAAATGATTATTTATACTCAGGCGATACCGTTCTTAAGATATTACAGAGATATGCTGAGGATTTGAAACAGTCGGCGAAAGAAACTCATAATCAGATTGATCTTTTGCACTGTAATTTTCTGCTTCAAATTGCAGAACTCTTGCAGCACAACGAATTTCTGACTTCCCAGTCTCAGCGGATTCGGGAATTCTATAAACTTATGGCAAATGAATATCCTTTTCTGGCCTTTACTTTTAAGGGCCGAATTAAATCTCTGATACGCGCGGAAGCAAAATTTAACGGATACATAGTAGAATATATTTACGAGTATTATATTAAACATGGCAATTATCCGTCTCTTCCTGAACTGAAAAACTATTTAAGCTGTTTTCGGGACCTGATTGCCTACCGAATCGTGATTTCTCTTCCCAAATGTCATTTAAAAGAAGGTGAGATTTGCGCGGATGAAGAAAATAAATATCTATATGATGTTGCCAACAAGTTGCTTGGTTTCCTTGAGGAACGCGGATTTACCGCAGAACTGTCTTCATTTACGGGTCGGAAAAAATCGCCCTTCTTAAAAGAGAGCGTAAGCCCATACTATAGAGATTACGTTGCAAATCCAGAGTCTAGTGGCTATCGTTCGCTGCATATAACATTTTATGATAATATTGCCCGTTGTTATGTGGAAGTACAACTTCGTACCAAAGAAATGGACGATTTTGCTGAAATTGGTCCTGCCAATCATTTAGGTTACGAAAAGCGACAGGAAAGTGAAAGAGTTAAACGAGATGCAATTCCCAAAGGAGAAAATATTTATTTTGATGATGCTTATGAAAGAGGTATCATGTTGCAGCAGCTTGAATTGTCAAAATTGGATGTAAATATGTTTTCGGCAATGAATAATTCCCTGATTAACGATGGTTGCGGCCTCTACCGTGGCAGACTTATTCTTCCCTACGAGCATCTTTCAAAATACCAAAATGATCTTATTGATTAATTAATTAATTGTTGAGCAAGTTTAACTAGATCAATCAGCGTTTTTAGGCAATAAAAAAGCAGCCGGTTAGGCTGCTGAAATTATTTTTATTACGAAATACCCAGCTGATCTTTGAGGGCGCTTTGCAGAACCTGAGAGAAGTTTACATTATTCTCCTCAGCAATAGTGTTTAACCAAGCGGGGATTGTAAGGGTTTTCTTTACAGCTTTATGTCCGTGCTTTTGGGAGTATTCGTCTAAGTCAACACCAATGAGACTAACGAAACCATTCTCATACTCGTTAGGGATTACATTTTTAATATTTGTAGCTTTAGGCAATTGCTTATTTTCCTCAACTTCGCCTAACAGCCAACCAGAAGCTGCGTCGATAGCCATATCCATAGCTTCAGGTAAAGTATCGCCTTCGGTTACGCATCCTGGTAAATCAGGAAAGACCACAGTATAACCATCTTCGCTTGGGTAAAAGCAAGCAGGATAAATAAGTCTCATTGCTTATTCCGCCTTTCGTCTAGTTAATTATTTTCAGCTTCTATGCTTATCGTAAACTTTAGGCAAGGGGGCTTATTTCAGCCCCTCTTGTTTTAGGATAGAGTTTACTGTTTTGGTTTTTAAATCTTTCCCGTGAAATGGGATTGTAACTTTTCCCGGTTTTGAGGGATGTTTATAATGTTTGTGAGAACCTTTGGTGTCAGTGTATTGCCATCCATCGGCTTTAACTATGTTTTCAAGTTCCCGGGGTTTCATTCGTAAACCTCCTCTCAATGTGTTTATTATAACACGTATAGCACGTGTAATAAAGAGCTGTTTGAATAAAATTATAGGAGTGTAGTCTTCCATTACTAATAGGAGGGAGAACATGGCCAGGAGAATGTGGATTTAGTCGGTTTTCATCTGAGTTTTACCGCGTTTTCAGATATGAACAGCCTTTTTCCGATACCTTTGTTTGAATAGCACTCGGTTGTAAGTCTCATCAATTTCTCGTTTTTTGAAAAATATCTTTGAGACTGCTGAGCCCGATAAAAAAGTGGTTAGTGCAGAAATTGCACATGCCGCTTGTCACACATCCTGGGGCAGGCACATATAGTGTAGTGTGGGTGTTAGAAATATATCATTTGGCTATAAGCAGAAACCTGGTGAGATAGGGCACCGGGTTTCTGCTTTTTTGGAATATTGCCAACATCATGGGAGGAAATCTGGGAAAGATGTGGAAATTCATGATTGATGTTCAACAGACAAACGGATGATATTAGTTTCACAAAAGAGATTCTTTTGGAAAGGGTGTTTGCTATGCGTTATGAAGGTATTGTTTACCGACCGCCCAGCGAGGCCGACAGTTTGCTTATCCAGGCGACGATTGGTTGCCCGCATAACCGCTGCACTTTCTGCGGAATGTATAGGACTAAGAAATTCAAGATTCGTCCTGTAGCAGATATCAAAGAGGACCTGAAAAGGGCCCAAGAACTGTACGGAAATGATGTAGAGAGCATCTTTTTCCCGGATGGCAATACGATAGTTATGAAAACTGAGCAATTGGCAGAAATTCTGGAATATGCCGGCCGGTTGTTTCCCCGTCTTTTCCGGATGACAATGTATGGCTCCGCTAAGTTCCTGAAACTGAAAACTTTGGCGGAATTGCAGCGGTTGCGGGCGGCTGGCCTGACTAGGATTCACTCCGGTCTGGAAAGTGGAGACGATATCGTGCTGGCGAATATTCAAAAGGGTTTTACGGCGGCAGAGATGATTGAGAATGGGCGAAAAGTGAAAGAAGCGGGTATAGAATTGAGTGAATACATTTTAATTGGGATTGGCGGACATGAGCGTTCCCAGGAACATGCCCTGGAAAGCGCCCGGGTACTAAACGCCATCGCCCCGGATTTTACACGTTTACGCACATATAATCCGGCAGAAGGAACGCCTTTGGGTGAAGAATACCAGCAGGGTAAATTCCGGCTGCTGAGTCCCCATGCCGCAATCAGGGAGACTCGCCTCCTTGTCGAGAATTTACGGGGACCTGGTCGGCTTATGAGTGACCATATTTCCAACTTTGCCTGGATCAACGGTGAGCTGCCGGCAGATAAACCCACCATGCTTGCTGAACTCGACCGGTTACTTAATGTTTCAGAAGACAGTTTTACGCGGGCTGATCCCCGTTATTTGTAATCACGTGGTATTCACATACATCTGTTGAGAGATAATCAGCACACCGGTTGCGCCTTGCTAAGTTCGATGAACAGTTGAGAATTTTGGGAATTAGTATGTGGGAAATTGATAAACTAATCACGGATAATCCCGTAACTGTTTCCAATAAGCACTTCTTTACCGTGTTGAGTTTTGTAAAAGGATTTTATTGCAACTTCGATATACTAACCTAAACTTGATAGTGGTATATGGGGGCATTTAGGAAAGAATTAATACGGGTATTGCAAGAAACATGAACACAGGAGATGTGGAATATGAAGATCAAGAGAATAGATCATGTGAGTGTAAACGTAAATGATCTTTCAGCAGCTAAAGCGTTTTTTCTCGATTTGGGACTTGAAGTGCAAGGTGAATGGGAAATGGAAGGAGAGTGGTTGGGTCAGGTAGTTGGGCTTACTGACGTTAAAACAGCATGTGTAGGATTGCGAACGCCAGACGGTCAGGCCTGGATAGAGCTAGTCAAATTTCACACGCCGTCAGATGAACAAGATTTCCTGAAACCCTTAGCAAATACGCTAGGTATCCGACATATTGCCTTTGCTGTGGAAGATATTGAAGCTGTTGTTGCCAAATTGAAAACGAAGGGTACGGAAATCTTTAGTGAGATACACCAATATGAAGAAAGTTATAAGTTATGCTACGTTCGTGGGCCAGAGGGAATTATTTTGGAGTTGGCTGAGGAAATCAAATAAATAATAAGGGTAACTTTGATCTGGAGTGCTTGTCAAAGAGAGACTATCCTAATCATTCGGCTCTCATCGAAACGGTGGGGGCCTTTTCTATGGAATTTCTGAATATAACTGAAGAGGAAAAAAGATAATGCGTGCCAGGTAATTATCCTCCTGGGAATTCCCCTGACAGATTGATGGAAATTGCATATGATATTCCAGCATCTCAAAATCAGGAGGAGTGAACTCAGGCCATGCTGTTTGAACGGGAAGACTGGAAATTATTCAGGAATATTGAAACCCTGCCCCAAAAGGCGGGGGTGCCCAAAGATAAGCTGTCACTGCTGGTTTGCAAAGAACTCACGGACAATGCCCTGGATGTGTGCGGTGAGTGTGAAATCGGCTTTGAAGACGGCTTTTTTTATATCAAAGATCAGGGGCCCGGCATGGATCCCGGCTTGTTTGCCATCAACAGGCCCCTTAAATCCTCCAAATACTTGCGCCTGCCCACCCGGGGAGCACTGGGGAACGGCCTGCGGGTGGTGGCCGGGGCGGTGGCGGCCACAGGCGGCCGGCTTTTGGTTGCCACCGGGGGGGAAAACTACCGGATCCATTGCCAAAAGGACGGTTCGGCCCTGACGGAAAGTTTAGGCCCGTACTACGAAGAGGGGACTAAAATCAGCGTTTCCCTGGGCCAAATGGAGATCGATCCGGCCTGGGCCAACTTGGCGCTGCAATATGCCCGAGGTCAAACCTACCAGGGGAAGACATCCCCTTATTGGTATACCAGCGAAAACTTCTTTGAATTGTTTCAGGCCTACAGCGGGCCGGTCCGGGAACTGATTGCCCAATTTGACGGCTGCAGTAAGAAAGCCGGGAAACTATCCCGCAGGTATCCCTATGGGGCCGCCGCCGCTTCCCTGACCTTCGCCGACACGGAAGCACTGCTGGCTGAGCTCAGGACCCTGGTCACGAAAACGAACCCGGAGAGGCTGGGGCGGATCGGTGAGCTGGAGTACTGGAAAGGCTATTACAGAAGCTGCGGCACCTTTACGGTGGGATCCGTCAGAGGGGTCCATGAGGCAGAAATCCCCTTTGTGGTCGAAACATATGCCGACTTTGCCGACGAACCCCAGATCACGGTTCTGCTCAATAAGTCCCCGGTGACGGGAGAGGTTCACATCTTCTGTAATAAAAGTGAGCTGAAGATTTTCGGCTGCGGCTTCAGACATTATTTTAAGGCCAAACCCGCTAGGCTTTTAATCAATGTCATGACGCCTTATGTGCCAATTGTAACGGACGGCAAAGAACCGGACCTGGGAGTGATGACCGAGACTATCGGCACCAGTATTACCAAGGCAGTGAACAAAGTGAAAAAGTCCCTCCCCGCCGCCCAGGCGAGAATGAGGTCTCAGAAAGAAATCGTCGCCGCCTGCCTGGAGGAAGCCATTGCCAAAGCCGGCGGCAATGGGGAATACCGCTTCAGCCTGCGCCAGCTCTATTACGCCGTTCGGCCTTATGTGATCAGGGAACTGGGCAAAGAACCGGATTACGCCTATTTCTGCAAAGACCTGATCGGCGGTTATGAAACGGAGCACGGCGACATCCCAATGATGTACAGGGATGACCGGGGAACTCTGTATCATCCCCATGAAGGCCGGGATATCCCTATCGGCACCATTGCCGTGGAGAATTACCGCAAGCCCGCCTGGACCTTCAACAAGGTTTTGTATATTGAAAAAGAAGGCTTCTTCAATGTACTTAAAGAGAAGAAGCTTCCGGAGAAATACGATATGGCACTCCTCACCAGCAAGGGCTACGCCAGCCGGGCAGTCAAGGATTTGCTGGACGCCCTGGGGGAGGACGGGGAAGAAATCACTTTTTTCTGCATTCACGATGCGGATGCCTACGGCACAACCATCTACGATACCCTGCAAAATGAAACCAAAGCCAGACCGGGCCGCAAGGTGAAGATCATCAATCTCGGCCTGGAGCCGGAAGAAGCGGTGCTCATGGGGCTGGAGGTGGAAAAAGTGGAAGTATCAAGCCGCCAGAGAGGCGTGGCCGGCTATATTAGTCCTGCTTGGAAAGACTGGCTGCAAGAATATCGCGTGGAACTGAACGCCATGAGTACGCCCCAATTCATTGCCTGGCTGGAGGGCAAAATCCGCGCCTATGATCAGGGCAAGGTGATCCCGCCGGAAAAGGTCATGACGGAGTACCTGGACGGCAAGCTGCTGGCCGAACTCAAGGAGCGGATTGCCGACCGGATACTTTTGAAAAATAACCATGAGGCTCAGGCAGCGGCAGCCTTCCGGGAGGTTAAACAAAGCTTCAGTGACCGGCAAATCCGTTTAACGGAGATCGTGCCGGCTGAATTGGCCCGGCAGCCTGTGCAGCTCTGGCGGGAGGTCGTTGCGGAAGTGGGTGGCGAGGTTTTGCGAAATTGCCCTTTTTGACGGGGATTAAGCTAGCTTACTGAAAGGCGGAACAGCCCGAATTTCCAAATCTCCCTTTCCGGAGGCATTGAAAGGCATATATGAGCAGCCACTTGAAACCGGAACTCTCTGGGCCTCACCGGCACGCAAATTTATTATGACATCGGACAGACTTTTTAGAACTCGTTAAACGAACCGCCAGATGAAGATTCCGCACATGACGATACCAATAATCCAAAAAATTACGTACATTACGCTAGCAGTGGAGGAGATTGCACTAACTTTGCATCTCAAATGCTTGCGGCAGGTGGAATGACTATGCAGGGGCAGGGTTATAATACGAGAGATTCATCTTGGTATTGGTCAAATGATGGTATAACTAGATCTTCCTTCCTATTCATGGCTCTTGGTAACTAATTTCATGAAACACTGGGCGAATTACAATGGTTCGGGTTATCAAAGGGCATATAGTTTTAAAACTTACTCACTGTCAGTCGCTATGTCAGAAGATGAATATAATCAAGTATTTAAGGATTTATAGAAGGCGGTTGTCAAGATAGTTGTCGCATTTGACTAAGATTTAACATAAGGACCAATCCCTTGTTTGACGTGTTCCGGATGACAGGCCTTCGCAGTCTCATAGAGCTTGTGCCGGTTCTCAGGTATCTCATCGCACTAATGTAGATTTCATATAGTTATTAGGTTTTAAGTATGGTAAATAAACTCAGGGGCCGTGAGGTCCCTTTTTTCGTTGCATCTTATATCCTGAGTTCCCGGAATTTATAACGAGGGTGCATCTACGCCTAAGGCTTTGTAGATGCCTTCTTGTTTTTTAGTCACCTCACCTAAGATCCGCCCATGCCCGGGAGCTTCAAACAGCTCAATTGTATCCAGTTCATCCAACAGGCCCTGCATGGTCCATGTTTCAAAAAAGTCTTGCATCCTGCATTTTCTTTTTTACATCGGATAGATAAATGAGTGCAATAAACTCAAAAAAAAGCTTGCCGTTTAGAGATAATTCGGATGGAACCTGCATTCTACGGAAATTCAATCTCTCCTTTAGATTACCAAAGGCCTTCTCGACAATGTCCTTGCTTCGGTAAAGGGACAACGCTTCATAGGGGTCTTTAACTTCATTAGAAAGCAAGGCAAAATAGCCGTAATTCTTTGCTTCCTCGCGCATCACATCTTCTTTTGGCTTTACTTTACGACCTCTCTTGGGTGTCTCGGTGACTTCAAAATATTTGGTATAGTCCTTTGCACAGTAATCTCGTAGATTCCCTTCTTTAAGGTCATTATATAGACTTGTTAGATACTCGTTGGTGTCTATCTGATCCTTGGCAGCTTTCTCGGGATTGTAATATAACAACAGGTAGGCTCTTCTTTTATCTTTGATGACATCGCCTTTGTAGGGGCGCTCTTGCTCGTAGTTCCACTCGATTGTCCGACACAACCCGTAGGCACCGAACTGAGTCTGCAGGTTTGACCAAAGTTTTAGGTTTTCTCGGTCTTCATCCAAGACTTCTTTCACATACTTAAGTCCTAACTTTACGCCAATGACGAACTTCTGATGATTCTTATACAGTTCATCAATGTTGCTTTTGCTGTAGAATCCTCTATCCAGAACTACACTGACTTTTCTGTAACCCATGACGTCGAATTCATGCATCAGTTGTTTGACGGTCTTCACATCCGTAATATTGCCGGGGAGTTTCCGATAATAAAATGGAAGTCCTGATTCTTCTCCGAAAAGAAGGGCCAGATTGATCTGGGGCAATCGATCATTTTCCTTATTTTTGCCCTTTTTAACCTGTTTGAGTACCTCGGAATAACTGGAGATTGTCGTGATGTCGAATGCCCAATATTCCTTTTCAATGCGTCGCTTTCCTTGCTTTTCGAAAAAAGATATGCGCTCTTTTTTGCTGATGGATTGAAACAGTTCACTGCTTCTCTGTGATGCAATGTCCTTACCATAAGGATGAATGTGTAACTTTTGCCAATGGGAGAAACGGCTGAGCGAGTTGTTTTCTTCGAGAATCAGATAGTAAGCCAATGACAGGATTTTCTTATACGTATCAGGAAAGCAGGCTTTCAAATCGGCTTCGACACCAGTTCGCCTACCGATTTGATCCAACAAATAGCATGCTCCGAAGAAACTTCGCTGTATCTTTGTCATAGGTATGGGTCCGGGTTTGAGAGAGTTTGTTTCAGCTGTTCCCTTGCTCTTCTTATAGGCTCGTGTTGGAATAATCTCTCCGGTTTCGGGATCGACTTTCCCAATCAAGGTTCTCTTTGCTCTGGACTGTTGTTTTTCTTTGTCCCAAAAAGCTTGGTTCTCATAAGCATATGTAATCCCAGTCGTTTTATTGATTTGATAGATAATGGACAGAACAACCATCTCCTCGTTATATTTTATAATACATAACGAGGAGAAACTCTATATAATTGGGCTAAAACTCTTTGTTTTTCGGCGATTCAACACTTTTCATCGTTAGACTTTTCGGGGACTCAGGTTATATTTTGTAAAAAAGGCTTGTGGTGACCACAAAAGAATTGCGGTATCTTGCAGCATGATTTTCGGTGCAAAAGTATTTAGATTATTGTATAGTAATTTGCAGAAGATGGTTATGTTTTCCAAGAGAGTTGATCTGAGGATATTGGTGTTCATATATGCTGATATCCGGTGGTGCGTCGAGTAGACTTTATTGTATTTAATTGGCTTCGCCATTTAAATAATGACGCCTCCAAATCATCAATACCCGCAAAGTAACAAATGATCTAAAGGCGTTCGCCCCTACACAAATAGTAAGTGTTTTTATATTACACCTACTGGGATATTTGTGAAGGGAGATTTAGAAAAGGAGAGTAATATGTTTTCGTATCCCCAAAAACTATTTTTTAGTCGTTCTATGATTCAATAGGATTTAGCAAGGATTTTGCTATCTTATTCTGTGAATTCCTAATTAAATATAAGTGAGCATTCCTGTAGTAGTCAAAAATGAGCTTTGTCAAAAAGAAGACCTCACGTTACAATTTGAAAGGACTGTTGGCCAACAGAATCCAATCAAAATAACGGAGGTCATCCCAAATGAATTTTACACAAAACGAGAAACTAAATCAACTTTCCGAAAGAAGTATTATTATCGGAGTGGACATCGCCAGCGAGCTTCATTACGCCAGGGCTTTCGACTGGCGAGGAGTCGAGCTCGGCAAGGTATTCAAGTTTGAAAACAGTGCCGAAGGATTCAAGGACTTCTATACATGGATTGAACGGTTGAAAAGGCAAGCCGAAAAGGACTGTATAGTGGTAGGCGCAGAACCAACCGGACATTACTGGTTCGGGCTGGCATCATACCTAAAAGAGCAAAGCATTAAACTAGTCCTCGTAAACCCATTCCATGTAAAACGAAGCAAGGAACTTGATGACAATCACCCCAGTAAAACGGATGCTAAGGACCCCAAAACAATCGCTAAGCTGGTCATCGAAGGTAGATACAATGAGCCCTATATACCGGAGGGGATCTATGCAGAACTGCGAATAGCGATGGCTTGCAGGATGCGCAACCAAAAAGAAATGAGCAGTATAAAAAATCGCATTCAACGGTGGCTCAAAATCTATTTTCCCGAGCATGAAACGGTGTTTGGAAAGTTTGATGCTACGAGTAACATGCTGGTGTTGCAAGTTGCACCGCTACCTAGGGATATTGAAAGACTAGGAGCAGAAGGAATAAATCAGATTTGGAGAGACAACTGTTCAAAGTTCTTATTCGAGTTGGTCTAATTGGGGGTTCAGAACCACACATTTGCTCCTAACTCGACGTTAATCGAGGAATGGCAATACAAGATGCTTCGTACTGATGTTCTCTAATATACGAACCGAGATTATATTTGGAATATGGGGATCTGGATGAGTTATGTAACATAAACAAATTTTACCGATGATGGGTTTTTGGCTACTTTATCATAGTGTTAATTACTGGACTCAACCCCAAATTTAGAAGTTGTTACCTATGTTTTTAAGAATACTAATTATATTGATGCTAAAGAATTCGACAGTATTTACCATGAAATTTGGTATTTTAATGAAAATTTTTTATATAGTGGAAAATAAGCAAGCGGGAGGATTGCTACAAGTTTGGTATAAGGAAACGCTTGTCCCAACAGGAGTTTGGTGAACGATGAGAGTCAATAAAAACACAAGGGGGATATTCAAATGAAAAGGTTATGCTTCTTACTAGCAGTATTATTACTTACTTCAATAGGTACATGCCCAAGTGCACTCGCCGTAAGTTATGAATTTACAAATTCAAATCCAAATGTAAATTCTGAACTAAATAGAGGAAATGCGGCCGATTATGCGGTAGATTTTGCAAGAAAACCGGGGAATACAGACGACTATGCAAGTTACGGAAGTGGTACATTAGGTGGGGATTGTACAAATTTTGTCTCTCAGGTACTAAGAGGAGGGGGGATGAACTTCCACGGAACAAAAGGAAGTAACATATTTACCCAAGATTGGTATTATTACGGGCCTAATATTCCGCCTGCTACACAACCAAGAACTTCAACATGGACTGGAGCACACGAGTTTAGAAAACACTGGGGCACCGTAGATGGAGTTGGAGGCAAAAAAGCCTATCAAATGGTGAAATATACCAATCTTGAAGCAAGTAATAATTTTGACAGTATATATACTGAACTTTGGCCTGGTGATATAATACAATTTACTGACGCTAATGGTTTGACTGGTCATTCAATTGTTATCTGGAAATATGGTATGGTTGATGGTGTGAAAACAATGAATTATGCTCAACATTCTACCGATAATGGGACTTGGGATTGGGCACTTGACTTGAGAACAAGGCTTTCGAATAACAAAAATAATCCTGGCTTTACCTATACTTTAAAAATGAGAAATGGTTCATAATATAATATCATTATGTAAGAATAGTTATACTAATAGGAGGCTTTAAAAATGAAAATTAAATTAAAAGTATTATCAATAGTTACGGTATCAGCAATCTTGCTTAGTCTTAGTTCCTATGCGGCTTTTGCAATAAAATCAGACATTGAAGCTAAAAAAGAAAAACTTGAAAATTATCAAATTGAATACAGGGATAAGCAACGTAAAATTGAGGCAGAAATTAGATCTATGCCCAGAAACTCTGAGGAAGACTGGGAAAAAATTAGGGAGGCTGAACGTAAACTCAAAGATATGCCTATGTCACCAGAAGCTGATCAGTTAGTACGTGAATTATCAACACCAAGCCCTGAACAACCCAAAAAAGACCTAGAAATTAGAATTTTTTATTCAAGAGACAGCCTAGAGACTGCACCAAATTATGCAGGCCTTGCAAAACTTGAAAAAGATCCCGTGAATAAAGAAAAATACGAAAAGTCTGCTAAAATTATGGAGCAGAAAAAACTTCTACTCGATCAAGTAGAAAAAGATTTTAAAGAAGGTAAAGGAACTTTTGAAGAATGGAATAAGCGTATTGATGAATTAATGGCAATTGATCAGTGCCGCTAAAAATTCAATTTTAAAAAATATAACGCTACTACTAAGACATGGCTTTTTGTGACTTGAGTTTTTTAATAACTACGATTATATAGTTAATATATTAATCTATTTAAAATTAATAGCATCAGTAGCGTTCATTTGAACTGAGACCTATATCCCAGACACAACAATTAAAAGCCTTCCCATGGTAGAATTAATCTACTGAGGGAGGGCAATTTTATGGGAAAAAAGGCGAGAAATAAGTTAGTTATCCTCCAGAAATCATACTTGAGGCCATACGGCTTCATTTTGAGGAAGGCATACCTAACTATTAATGGAATAACTAGTGACGTCATTAATGCCTGGTTAAGAGAGTATTAAAGGGAAGAAGAGATTTTTCCACTGATAAGAGTCAATCTCGACTAACATATACGCCGGAAATCAAGTTGAAAGCTGCAAGGTTACATGTGGAAATGTGCCTTAGAGCACATAAACTAATCCTTGTATAAACAATTCCCGTTTATTATGTGGCAAACAGTCAATGTCTGCTTTATCCACTATAAACTAATGCGAGGATGTGTTTATGCTCAAAATTGTTTTTCCTATTTGCTGTGGAGTTGATGTCCACAAGAAGTTTGTTGTCGCAACGATTGGTACTACGAACAAATCGGGGGTTACGGATTACCAAACGAGGCAATTTTCAACCTTTACCGAAAATTTATCACCAACTTTTAGATTGGTTGAAAGCTCAAGCTTGTAAACATGTCTGTATGGAGTCTACAGGCAAGTACTGGCACCCAGTTTTCAATGTTTTGGAAGACTACTGTGATGTTGTCGTTGTCAATCCAAAGTATCTCCCAATCGATTAGTTATTTAATTTTAATTATATATAAAATTCCGACTTATTGGATATGCATTGGTAGAATTTTTGTTAAGTAGAATAAGAGAACTTTACAAAATAATGGATAGAGATAGTTAAATCTTATGCCCCGTCAGATGAACAAGATATTTAGAAACCCGTTGCAAATACGCTAGGTATCCGACACATATTGCCTTTGCTGTTGAAGAAGATTATTGTGTTATTATTGGAGGTAGATAATGAATCGCATTTAATCGCAGAGGATGGAAGAAAAAATGAGTGAGTTTTCGATTACAGATGGGCTGGAGGGTTTAAGTTCCAATGAACTCATAAAGTTAATCATGAATCTCACCCAAAGAGACAGACAGGTAAGATTGCATGTGCTAGAATGGCTCGGAGAAAATTGTGCTACCAATAAGAAAGCTTCAAATTCAAACAAGAAAAGTAAAGCTCCCGAAATTCATGATGAGTTATTATATAGAATATTGGCGCAATTCCCGGAGCATAATTTCTGAATTTAATTGCTACGGAGGAGGACCTGAGGAGGAAGAAGAGGAGGCTTATGAATGGTTAGAGAAGATTTCTGGCTTGATAAGGGAAAATAAGATTACACCTGAAGCAAAGCGCCGTTTTATGGATGAAGCGTTTATTGAATACGATGCAGGTAATTCCGGTTTTGACGACAGTCTGATGGATCTGTTTTTTGAATTGTGCAAAGAAAAGGATGAATGGGAATTTCTTGTGCAAAAGCTTAATAGAGGGAAGTCTGATTGGGGAAAGAAGCTTGTCATGGAGATTTACAGGGATCATCTGAAGGATGATTCCAGGTACTTGGAGGAGAGACTTAAAAACCTTCAATATGGGATGGATTATTGGGATTTAGTTCAATACTATACCGACAAAGGAAATGAGGAATTGGCGCTTGAAATAGCGCATAAGGGCATCAAGCATTGGAAAAGGAAGACTAACCGAGCTGTATGATTATCTTATTGACCATTATTCGCAGCTGCGGGACAAGGACCGGTTGGAATCAATTGCTGAAACCGCAATGCAAAGAGAAAATGATGAAAGCTATGTTTTGGAAAGACTATTTACATTTTATAAGGATGATGACTACGAAAAGGCGAAAGAAAAGTTGATTCTGGTATATAAAACGACCAATCACAAAAAGTATTTTGAAGAATATAAGAGAATGAAAAATTTTCTATCTGAATTGGATTGGGAGAAAATAGAACCGGAGATTGTTAATGAGGCCCAAAAAAATAACATGCATGACTATTTAAGTATTTGTCTTCAAAAGGGAATGAAGGACATTGTTCTTAAAACTATCATATCCCCGCCGGTGAACCAATGGGGATATGCCGGCTTTTCTGATTTCGACATATTCGCGCAAAAGCTTGAAAAAGAACACCCAAAAGAAATTCTGGAGTACTATTACAACAAAGCATATGCTAGAATTCCAAATGGTAATAGAAATACCTACAAAGAAGCTGTAGAATATCTTGGGAAAGTTAAAGTAATTTATTTAAAGCATTTTAAGGACGAGGATAGCTGGACCCATATGCTCAGTAAACTGCTTATGGAGTTTAAGAAAAGACCCGCATTTATTGATGAGATTAGGAAGAGTAAGTTATAAGAGAATGGGTTCAAAAGCTATTGAAAGGCATATGAAACCGGAACTCCCTGGGCCTCACCGGCCCGTAAATTTATTTTGACATCAGACAGACTTTTTTAAACTCGTTAAACGAACCGCCAGATGAAGATCCCGCACAATGTATTATTTTGCCAAGGCATAAATTACTTTCCCCCGCTGAGTCTCTCTTCTGACCTTGCCCATACCTTCCAAATATTTGAGATGAGCAATCGCTTCCCCTGTTGCAAACCATTTCTGCGTAACCGGAAACATCTCCCATGACTCATATGTCATATCCCAAGTCATCTGAGCAGCGACTTGGTAACCATTCAAATCCCCTCTGCTTAATATAGCAAGAATCTCATTCACCCGTTCCTGATGGTGCAGCTTAAGTTCCTGAATTCTTTCCCTGCAGGAGGTAATGATCCCTCTGTGACCTGGTAAAACAAGTTCCACGTCGAGGATACTCACTTTGTCTAAACTTTCTAGATAAACACCTAAAGGATCCCAATCATCGCCCCAAAGGGAAATGTTTGGGGTTATGTTGCTAAGAATATGGTCCCCTGACACAAGAATTTTTTTACTTGAGTCGTAGAGGCACATGTGTCCGGGAGAATGTCCCGGAGTCTCAATACACTTAAAGCTGTAGTCACCGATGCTCAAAACGTCATCCTGCTTAAGGATTTCAAAGTCTACCTTTTTGGTATTGCCGTATTTAAAACCAGGATGCATTGCAATGGCCGCTTCAAGTTCATCTTCGGGAAACCCGAATATCTTAGCGTAGTGTTTCTCTTCTTCCCAAGATGGGAATTTTATCAACTCGGCATCGGGCCCGTTAAAGTATATTTTTGATGTAGAAGAGGCCAAGTTGGACACAAGACCTAAATGATCTGCATGAAGGTGGGTAATAAAGAAGTCAGTGACATTCAGATTCACTGACAGCTCAATTAAGCCAGCCTGCATTGCCTTAAGACATTCTTCCCGGTTCATCCCTGTATCGATAATGAGATTACGTTCCGGCCCCTTGATCACATAGGAATTTAGAGCCTTAAGTGGATTTTTCGGCAGTGGAATTTCTATTCTAAACAAATTGGGTCGTATTTCTTGACACATGGGTTATGCCCTCCTTTAATGCTGTTGGAAGATAATTCATATTCACATTATAGCAGTACTACAGAGGCAAATATAGTAATTTGTTTGAGTATTCAGAACAAATTACTATATTTGAGCTGTATCTAATTTTCTATAGAAGGGGGCGAACCCGTGGCCTTACTCCAATGTATTTAGGGCTAAATGTTTCCGCAGACGGGGCACGTTGGTGTTACTTCAGTGAAGGTTTTTGAGCCAAATGGTCTTGAGCGACCATTTGGATGGGTTAAAAAAACCAACATTATCAAAATGATTGATATGCTGGTTTTGTGTATTTTGAGATATTTTAGGTATATTTTTATAATCCCAAGGGTATCAATACAATATTGCAAACTTCAACATAGTGTAGCTAATTTACAGCATTTGTTTCGCAGATGACACAGTTATCTCTAATACTGCTCGAACCCAAGAGAATTTTTCTTTCATACCCTCAAAGTCTTCACCTGATTTTAGAAAACGGGTAGTTCCTTTCAGGATAAAGCCTGTACCCTTAGCCTTGTAACCCTGGATTTCCTTGCTGGCAATGGAAAGAGTAACCTCGTTATGAACGCTTAGATTCTTTTCCGTTTTGTTATATCCGTAAGCTGGAATTAATAGTTTATCCTCAGGAGTAACCACAACATAGCTATTCCAGGTATTTACTAAATGCGGACCGTCGTCACCGTTGGTCACGATAGAGATGGCTCCGTCTGTGGGATGAGAAAGTACCTCCAATAATTTTTCATTAAGCATAAGAATACATCCTTTCTGTTTTGAAGAAGTGTTAGATAACTCATACTTGGCCACTGGTTGACACAATTATTGTGTCCTCTATTACTGCAATGCACTCAATGAATTTCGAATTACCATCTGCACAAAGTAATCGATGTGTTAGCCACCGGACACCCAGATTATAAGATATAATCCCCCCTAAACACAGGGGCAATTTTCAAATTAAGTATAGGGGCAGTTACCTTTGGCGCAATTTTCCTGAGCCTTGACGCTAGGTATTACCCTATATATAATGGCGGTAATTAAGATCCTACATATAAAGGATTAGGTGAGAGCAATGTTTATATTGGACGGTCAGGGTCGTCAGCCGTTGCATAATAAAATTTATAACCAAATTAAAAATCAAATATTAACAGGGGAATTGCCCCCAACTACCAAGCTTCCATCTATTAAAAACTTATCTAGTGAATTATCGGTAAGTCGTAATACTGTGGAGTATGCCTATCAACAGTTATATGCAGAAGGGTATATACACAGCAAGCCAAGAAGCGGATACTTTGTTTCAGCAATAGACCCTGAATTCCGCCCGGCGCCTCTCCCTCAAGTAGGCACGTCGCTGAAAGAAAGCTCTGAAGACGAAAAATCATTTGCCTTTGATTTTCATCCGGCTCGTCTTTCTCCAGGCAGTTTCCCTGTTAACCTGTGGCGTAAACTTTATATTGATTGTTTAAAGGACGATCAAAATCACCTTGCTTCCGATGGGAATCAGCAAGGTGATTTTGATTTGCGTTGCGAGATTCAAAGATATCTGTCGCGCTCTCGTGGTGTTTCTTGTGATCCTGAACAAATCGTTATTTGCTCGGGACTTCAAGATAGTCTTTCTATCTTAGCGCCCATATTGAAAGAAGATCATTCGAAATTGGCTGTAGAAGATCCTGGCTATTTCGTTCCAAAAGCTGTTTTCCGAAATCATTCCTTTTCTATCGCGACTGTATCTGTAAATTCGGATGGTCTGGACTTGGAGTGTCTACAGAACACCAAGAGTACTGTTGTATATGTCACACCTTCCCATCAATTTCCATTAGGCTATGTTATGCCTGTGACAAAACGATTAAAATTAATTGATTGGGCAGAATCTGTCGGGGGAGTCATCATTGAAGACGACTATGATAGCGAACTGAGGTACTTCGGCAAACCAATTCCTGCGTTACAAGGATTACATCCGCTAGGGAATATAGTCTATGTAGGTACTTTTTCTAAGGTATTATCTCCTGCGCTTCGAATAAGTTATATGGTTCTGCCTCATCGATTACTAACTGTCTATCGTAGGTTATTCAGCGAATATTTTACGAATGTATCTCTATTAGAACAGAGAACACTGCAAAAGTTCATGGAACTAGGGTACTGGGAACGGCATTTGCGTAAAATGCGAACAGTTTATAAAGAAAAGCACGACGCACTTCTACAATCGATTCACCGTCATTTCGGCACTCAAGTTAAAATCATTGGTCAAGGAGCGGGGCTCCACGTTGTTATAGAGCTAGTTGATAATCCTCTCAGTGAAGAGGAGCTTATCAAGCGTGCTGTGGAGAGCGAAGTCCGACTATTCCCGCTCTCTAGGACTTTTCTTCACAAAAACGGTAATAGATCTCAGATAATGATTGGGTTTGGCGGCATGAGTATTGAAGAAATTGACCGAGGAATTGAACTATTATATCGTACTTGGCTGCAGGAAGTACCTTAATAGCATGCCTGGAAAATCAAAAAGGCCTTGAAGTCAGGAGGCGTATATATGCCACCTATACGGATTATAACGGGAATCCCAGCCTACCTACTTTTTTATCAACACACTCTATGTTTTGCTTCAATGTACTTATTTAATTTTAAATAACCCCAGGTCGCCAAAGAAAACCAAAATGTGAAATTAGCCAATCTTAAGAGAAAATTAGGCTCAATAAACATCCCTAAGTTGACTAATACTCTTGAGTAGATCATGCTCATAACTATCCCTGACACAGGAAAGACATATACTAACGGCTTATGTTTAGGCAAAAGATAGAAATACATAATGTAAAATGCGCACCAAGATATTGGTGAGTCTATTGGCAAATAACCATAGCCGAAAGGACCAAAATTAATCCACCTAAAAACGTTTGTTAGATGACCAATTGTGAGTCCTATTACATCATACATGCTACCAAATGTAATTCCATATACAGCAAGACGACGGATTTCGGCTCTCGGAACAAGTACAATAAGTGCGAGAAGAAATATTGATAATTTTATCAGATGCATAAAGTAAACTGACATCAATTTTAAATCTCCTTAATTGGACTTCCTATATTCTGAGGGGGGTTAGATACGATAAAACCAACCTTCGTTTCTTACTCTATTAACCGAATACTCAGTTATTGTATCCAGTACTTATGAAATGATGTAAGTGACTGAATTATTTTAAACAGAGGGTTTTTCCCTGACTTCCATAGTTTACTTGATTAATGAGTTGAATTAACCGCACTTCACTTCACATACCTTCTAGAAATTTATGAGGTTCCTTAAAGAGAAAAAGCTATTTTCAACGCCCTTAAAAAGCAACTGCCACGCGGCTTTTATAACAAAGTGATCTCTAATCACAAATCTTTATAGTTTTTTATTTTTGCTTTATTTATGTTTGCTATGATATAAAGGAAAGCAAAGTAAAGAAGTTGGTGAATAGCTGTGGAAAAGACGATTTTAGTAGTCGATGACGATCCAGACATTGTCAAGCTGATCACGAAAAGTTTACGGCTTGAACAATTTGAAGTGATCGCTGCCCATTCCGGGCCGGAGGCGTTAGCGGTACTTAAAGAAAATCCGGTGGATTTTATTGTCCTGGACATTATGATGCCCCAAATGGACGGTCTGGAAGTCTGCCGAAACATCAGAAACAATTACAGTATTCCCATTCTGTTTTTAAGCGCCCGGGATAGGGACATTGACAAAATTATTGGCCTGGAGATTGGTGCTGACGACTATATGACCAAACCCTTCAGTGTTCAAGAGCTTACTTCAAGGATTAAGGCCCATTTCAGAAAGTTTGACCGATTGTACAACGAATGGAAAGGACTTAGGCAGGAGGTCGAGCCACAGAGATTTCCTTCTCCTTCCCCCCTGATTTTAAATCAAAAGACCTTTGAGGCATACTTAGACCAGGAGAAGATTGAGCTGTCCACCAAGGAATTTCAAATCTTGTCCTTTCTCATGCATCACCCCAATAACGTTCTGACCCGGGAGCAAATCTATGAAAATGTTTGGGCAGGGGAATATGGTGAGATAAATACTGTCACGGTGCATATCAAAAACATTCGCAAAAAACTTGGCAGCAAGTATGACTTTATTAAGACAATCTGGGGTATCGGCTACAAATATACGGAAGGGTAGGAAGGGCTATGAAGTTAAAGATCAAGCTACCGCTGCTGTTCATGTTGGTTTTTGTGCTGATCATCTTTCCGGGGGCAGTATTTATCAAAAATTTCATGCCGGAAAAGCCAAAAATCTTAAAATTACCCATAATGCCCGTGCAATTAGAAGTGGCCTTTTATTTGCTGATTCTCACCGGGATGGTGTTTGCCATTTTAGCCATCTATTTACATTTCAACATTACAAAACCCCTTCAGTTGCTTAATACCCGGCTGAAAAGGGTCAACATAAGCCGGCCCGTGATCTTAAGTTCAAAAAGACGGGATGAAATCGGAGAGCTATACAATCACTTTAATGAAATGGAAGACAGGCTTTATCAAGCCCACAAGGAACAGATCGGGATGATTGCCGCCATGGCTCATGACCTAAAGACTCCCTTGACGACTATCAATGGCTTTGTGGAATTGTTAGCCCTGCAGAAAAATCTTTCTGAAAAGGAAACCCAGGAATATTATGAGCTGATCCTCAAGAAAACCAAGCATATTGCCGAGCTGATTAACACCTTTTCTTCCTATACTAAGGGGGAGGTGGAATTGGATGCCCTGGATATGAAATCCGTCCCGGCCCAGAAGTTATTTGCCAGCATTGCCACTGAATATGAGACGGAATTATCCGGTTTTGATTTCGAACTGGCTTGGGAAAATAGCTTCAAAGCCAACCAGCCCATTATGATTGACGAACACATGATCCGCCGGGTTTTCGGGAATCTCTTCAGCAATGCCGTGAGGTATGGGGAGAGAAAAGACTTAAAGGTCTATATGCGGGGCTATGTCCGCGGCGAGTATGTCTTTTTTCAGGTGGAGGATAATGGTGCAGGTGTGCCGGAAAAGGAACTGCCTCTGCTGTTTCAGAAATTCTTTACTGTGGATAAATCCAGACAGAACCAAAACGGGGGGATGGGATTAGGTCTGGCCAGCTGCAAATCGATTATCGAGCATCATGGCGGTGAAATATCTGCCTTTCACTCCCATTACGGAGGATTGGGCATCCGCTTTGCCTTACCCCTTGTGAAGTGACCGGAAAAGGTCACTTCATTATTTTTTAGATTTGCTTTACAGATAATTATTTTCTCTTTAGCTGGATTTTACCTTTGCCTTGTATAATTCCATTAAAACCAAGGGAAGAGGTACATAATCATGAGTATTACTGAGTTATCGGTAAAGAGGCCTTCGGCAGTCTTTGTCTTGCTGGCCTTATTTATTGGTATCGGTATTTTCGGCTATAAGAGTCTGGGCGCGGATTTATACCCCTCTATCAACGTACCCATCATCACTGTCACCACCGTTTATAACGGTGCAGGTGCCGAAGAGATAGAAGAGGACGTTGTCAAGCCTATTGAAGATGCAGTTTCCGGGATCAGTGGAATTGATACCCTTAAGTCAATATCTAAAGAAGGTATTGGACAAACAATTATAACCTTCACGATGGAAACGGATATGAATTCAGCCTTTTTAGACGTTCAAAAGGCAGTAGATGGCGCCTCAGGCAAATTGCCGGAGGATGTCAATTCCCCGATTCTCAGGAAGATTGACGCGGATGCCCAGTCTGTCCTGACTCTGGGCCTCACCGGCACGATCCCCTATTACCAACTCCAAAATGAAGCGGAAAAGATTAAAGAGGATTTAGCGAAGATACCCGGCATTGGCCAGGTCAGCCTTCAGGGTGCCGAGGATAAGCAGCTGGCCATTCGCTTAGACAAAACGGCCATGGATTATTACCGAATTAATGTCAATAGCTTGCTGACAAAGCTAAAGACGGAAAACAGCAATCTTCCTGCCGGCCGGATAAGTCTGGATACCAGCGACCAAGCCGTTAAGGTAGTGGGACAGTTTAAAGATATCGATGAAATTAAGAATTTGTTAATTCCCAACTCGGAAGGAGGGACTGTTCGGCTGGCAGATATTGCCCAGATCCAGCTGGAATATCCCGACCAAGAACAAATCTTAACCTTGAATGGAACCAATGCCTTGGGCATCAGCATTCAAAAGCAAAGTGATGCCAATGTTGTCGAGGCTGTGAATAATGTCAAAGCTGAATTGCTGAAGATTCAAGCACAGCTGCCGGCAGGAGTAAGTGTCACAGTAACCACGGATAGTACTACTTTTATCAACGATTCTCTGGAGGATGTTAAATCCAGCCTTGTGGAAGGAGTCATTACAACAGCTCTTGTACTCTTGCTGTTTCTGCGGAGCTGGCAGTCATCCTTAGTGGTTCTGGTTGCCATTCCCACCTCCTTGGTTTCCACCTTCTTTATGATGTATGCCTTTGATTTCACCTTGAATATGATGACCCTCATGGCTTTATCCTTGAGTATCGGTATTCTGGTGGATGATTCCATTGTGGTTCTGGAGAATATTCAGAGACATTTAGGCATGGGGAAAAACCCGAAACAGGCAGCCATCCAAGGGCGCCGGGAGATAGGTATGGCAGCAATCGCCATAACTCTCTGTGATGTGGTTATCTTTATCCCCGTAGCCTTTATGTCGGGAATGGTGGGCCAGTTCTTTAAAGAATTTGGCCTCACGGTTGCCGTGGCATCCCTCTTTTCCCTTTTAGTCTCCTTTACGGTAACCCCCATGCTGGCTTCCCTATTTCTGAAAAAGAAGAATCCGGAAGAAGCTGGAGAGCTTCAGCCGGAAACTAAAAAACCAAGAAGATTTCCCCCCGTCTTGGACCGGGCAACCGAACTATATAAGAAGCTATTAATCTGGTCCCTGGATCACAGGTGGAAAGTTGTCAGTCTGTTAATTGCCGGCTGTATTCTGGCTGTCTCCTTACTGCCCCTGGGTTTTATTAAAACTGAGTTTACCCCCCAAAGTGATCAAAGCCAGATCTCCATTGAGCTGAATCTTACTTCGGGTTCCGGTTTAAAACAAACAGAGGACAAGGTCAGCCTGGTTGAAAATCAATTGCAGACTATGGCTGAAGTGAAGGATTATCTCACCACTGTGGGATATAACTCAGATAAATCCTCAGCCAATATTATCGTCAAGCTGGTGGACAAAAGTGAACGGCAAAAGAGCCAGACTGAAATTGCCACAGAAATGCGCCAGTGGGGGAATACGCTGCCGGGTGTTCAATTCAGCGTTTCTGAATCTCAATCCGCCGGTGGAAACGGCAAACCCGTTCAGCTAGTCATCAGTGGAGAGGACCCGGCTGTTTTAAAAGAGTTGTCCTACAAAGTAGAGGATATTGTCAAAGCCACCCCGGGGACGGCGGACGTCACTAATTCCGAGCGAACCAGTGAGAGCGAGATCCAGGTGAAGGTTGACAGGCTGGCGGCAGTTCAATACGGAGTAAATACCCCGGATATTTCTACGGTTCTCAGAACCGGACTGCAGGGATCGAAGGCCGGTATCTACCGGCAGAACGGGAATGAATATGATATTGTCCTCCGGTTTATGGATAACCAGATCAAAACTCCCGCTGATTTAGGTGCGGTCAAGGTTCAAAATTCTGCCGGAGAGCAGATTGCCCTGAATCAGGTAGCAGCCATTGAGTACGCCGAAAGCCCCTTGAAACTATCCAGGGAGGATAGAGAGAACATCGTAACCATCTCAGCAAATTTACAAAACAGTCTCCTGGGAGATGTGACTAAGCTCATTGAAAACCAACTGGAGGGCTTTAGTCTGCCTGATGGTTACACGATAGAATTCGGCGGCAGTCAGGAAAACATGGCCGAGAGCTTCAGCGCCCTGATTCAGGCCCTGATTGTGGCGATTGTTCTGGTCTATGCCATTCTGATCATTTTGTATGAATCCTTTTTAACTCCCTTTATTAGAATGCTTTCCTTGCCTTGTGCAATTATCGGGGCCTTTGGCTTGCTGGCTTTATCCGGGGAATCCTTGAATATCCTTTCCATGATCGGCCTGATTTTGCTGGACGGTTTGGCATCCAAGAACGGAACCTTGTTGATTGACTATACTCAAACCTTGATGAAACAAGGAATGCCCCTGCGAGAAGCCCTGATCGAATCGGGAACCACTCGCTTAAGACCCATCCTGATGACTTCAGCAACCATGATTGTCGGCATGCTGCCCTCGGCACTATCCAGCGGGGCCGGGAGTGAAATGAGGAGCGGAATGGCCATCATAATTATCGGGGGTATGATTACTTCGACAGTTCTATCCCCCATTGTTCTGCCGGTAGTTTATACCATGATGGATGATGCCCGGCAGTATCTGGCGAAACGAAAGAAGCCAATTCTAACGATCAGAGAGGTAGAAGATTATGAAGCATATTAAAGGGCTGGGCCTAGGCTTAGGGGTAGTGATCTCCGGAATAATCTTGGTTGCCTTAATATCCGGTTTCGGAAATAAAGAAGCAGAAGTTGTGCCGTCAATTAAAAATGTCACAACAGTGACAGCAAGTGAAGCCACCCTGACAACGGAAGTGGAATATGCCAGTATTCTGAAGCCGGTTCAAGAGGTGACCGTTTCCTCCAAAATAGCGGGCAGGGTTGCGACAGTTCAGGTTGAGGCCGGTGATAGAGTGGAAAAAGGTCAGGTGCTGTTCACCTTAGACTCGGGGGACTTACAAGCTCAGCTTCAGCAGCAGCAGGCCAATCTGGAGGTAAGCGAGGCCAATCTGGCCAAGACCGCAGGCTCCGCTTATGATCAGCAAGTCCTGCAAGCCGAGCAAACCGTGCAAAATAAACAAATCACTTATGAGGATGCCAAGAAAAAATATGATCTGAATCAACAATTGTATGCTAGCGGAGTCATCGCCAAACTGACTCTGGATGACTTCCAAAAACAATACGCCAGTGCAGAGGTTGATTTAAAAACAGCCCAGGATAATCTGAAACTCCTCAAAGAAAAATCCGGGCCGGATTCGGTCAGCGTGGCTTCAGCCCAAGTAAAGCAAGCTGCCGCCGGAGTGAATTATGCTTCTGAGCAGCTAAAAAATACGGTGATTACCGCACCCATTTCAGGAGTAGTCTCCGGGCGGAATGTAGATGAAGGGGAGATCATCTCCGGTTCCACCGCTGCTTTGACAATCATTGATACAGATACCATGATGGCCGAAATCAGTGTACCGGATAAAGTGGTGGCTAAGATTGAAAAAGGAGAAATTATTTCTCTGAAAATGAATGCTCTGGGAAACAAGCTGGTAGAGGGAGTGGTCGACTATATAAGCCCTAATGCGGACAGCAAGTCCAAGGCTTATACGATCAAGATTCTGCTCAATACTACGGATGACTTAAAATCAGGTATGTTTGCCAGAGTTATCTTGCCTGAAGCCGTAAAAGAAAATGTCCTGACCGTACCTAATGAGGCCATTAAAATTGAAAACAGTGGGTCAGTTGTTTATCTGGTTGCAGAGGGTAGTGTGAAAAAAGTCCAAGTGACCACCGGGCTGGCTAATGACAGGTTTACGGAGATTATCGATGGCTTGAAAGCCGGTGATGAGGTCATTACTGAAGGACAGATTTTTCTCAATGAAGGGGAGAAGGTTAATGTGGTGAGTGGTCAGTAGGGGTTGAGCGGGGGTTGGAGTGGTATGGGAATAAGAAATCAAAAAGGTGGGAGGACTGTCGGAGCATCCTGGAATTGGTGTGCCGCTATCTTCTGTAGGAGATATTCAGACTGACTATCGGTTTCTTGTCTGTGCAAATCACCTTATATTTTACAGGTGCGAAGATGGAGTTGTTTTCGTGTCGAGGATCTTGTACTTCCGGCGGGATTGTATGCGGATACTGTTCAATGATTTACAGAAGAGTGAAAAATTGAATACATTGGGGCGACATTTTTTGTTGGTAATGTAATTTTTTGGAGTGAATTTGTTTTGGGCTTACAGGCAAAGGTGCATGAATATTTATTGTAAAGTTTTTTCTATCATTGTAGAATGATGGTAGAGAGGAGATGTTTAATTTGACAAAAAGTAAAAACAATCAAAATGATAAAATGAAGAGACGGACAAACACAGAAATAATGTTGTTTAGTCTCGTTGCAAGTAAACCTAATTTTGGAAAAACATATCAGCCTAATATGAACACTTCACCTGTAAGTTGTTCAACAATACAAACCGATAATGCTACCGCTACAACATGTGCATCAACTACAAACACCGAACAAGAAAATGGTGATGGAGGTGATTAATGTTAAATGGGCGATATTGTTAAAGAGCTAATTAATGGCTTGCCACAAATTGTACAATTCTTCGTTCCAGGTGCGATTTTCTTATCTGTTTTTTATTTTATTACATATACAAAAGTAAAACAGGATGACTCGAAATACTTTATTTTTAAAAGCATAATAGCAAGCTACATAATATTTAGTACTACGAATTTCCTTTCTCAACTAATCTTTAATATATTCAAAATACATATATTGGGGAGTTTTTACCAATTAGTTAGTGCTATTATCATAGGCTATTTAGTAGCAAAATTTTATGAAAGTGTATTGTTTGATAAAATATTGAAGTTCTTAAAAATAGCTAGGAATATTCAGTCTGATTTTTGGAAGGATGTTGTTGATTATAAAAATGGAACATACATAAAAGTATTCCCAAAGAATGATGATAAGGTATATTATGGATATGTATTCAAGGTGGAAGAATCAGAAGGAAGTAGATATATATTGTTAAAAGACTGTGATATTTTTGATAATGGAAATAAACTAAATAATGGTAACAGTGAAGAAGCAGGAGTGATATTTAATACAAGTGATCTTAGTAAAATTGAAATTGAATATTCACCTAATAGCTATAAGAAGAGCCGATAAAAAGGCTCTTTTTCCTTTGAGGAGGTGAGATGAATATGGGTACAAAAGTAAAAATAATACGAAGTGACTGACCAATGTATTTCCACGTTTGTCTGAGATTCGAGACTGGTGCATGAAAGGCAAAATCAATGAAGAGATGTGTGTGCTTTTAAGCATAAGTCCTGACAGTTGGCACACATATATGTACTCCGGCGGAACGTCTAACAGGCTGTCATATATTGTCGTTCCGCGCAGGTTCCAGGTGCCTATGCGAAACGACAATATATGACAACGCTCAAGCATGTTTCGCCGAATAGGGATAATATTATAGGCTGTTTGATGTTCCCTTGGACTAGTAATCCAAGGGAACTTTTGTATAGGGGGGGCGCACTATTACGCGTATATAAACAAATGCGCATAAATAACATATTATTAAAAATTAGGCAAAACGACCCTCCTACGAATTAAATTGCTTCGGTTCTCACATTGAGACCGTGGCAGTGCTATATCGGGGTTGAGTGGAAGACTTGGTATAGGCGGGTTTGAGGAGTGCATGTTCGTTTCGGAGTGACTGAGTGTTTGGGGGAATATACTGGGCCCAATCGCAAGGGCATTTTTTGTTGGATTATCTTTTTATCGCGGGAGGAATTTTTGGAAAGGTGTGGAAAGTGTTAGGAGTGAATTATTCAATGATTTTCAAAACTACTAACACGGATTCAGTTTAATTCGAGAGAAAAGTTAATACAAGAAATTTAACTAATTACATTCCTCCAGGCGAATATCAAAAAGAAAATGATCCTCGAGCACTGTTCAGAGGCGTTGGTGTAAGGGCCAATAAACGGACAAATCGTAAAAGGATTCGTTTTTAATGGATTTTGGAGAATGGCTCTGCTAAAATAGGAGGCAAGCTGAACACTTGACCTTTTTGTGAGTGGTTGTTTAGTAATAATTTTTTTTGCTAGAATAAAAGGTTGTTGTTTGTTTATCATGTATGATCGCTATACCCGTTAAAGTCGAAACTATGAGGAGTGTAAAATAATGGATCAAGTATTAGCAGACAAAACTGAGCAATTGGAAAAGGAAGTTTCTGATGAACGAGCTCGACTCTCAAGTGATAGAATGGATATTTCTTTTGGGGAATTGATTAACTTATATCGTAATAAAGAATTGATAATACGACCAGAGTATCAAAGACTATTTAGATGGTCTTCAATACAGAAAACAGCCTTGATTGAATCAATTCTAGTATCTATACCTATTCCACCAATTTTTGTTGCAGAAGATGAAGATGGTGTGTGGGAATTAGTCGACGGCTTACAAAGAGTTGCGACTTTTATAAGTTTTTTTGGAGAATTAGATGCTGATGTTTCGAAATTGTCATATCAACTTTTAGATAATGAAGACGGCGGTGATGATTCGGAAGATATTGATAGTACGGATGATGAAAAACAGGTTGCCATAGGTAATAAATGGAGATTAGAAGCTGGAGGATTAATTAAGAACCTAGAAGGATTCGATATTGACACTCTTCCCAGTAAGTATAAGATAAATTTAAAAAGAGCTGTATGTAGAGTTGAAATACTAAGAGGCCAAAGTAATACAGCAATGAAGTATGAGTTATTTAAGAGATTAAATTCAGGTGGTTCAAAATTGACACCACAAGAAATTCGTAATGCTATTTATAGAGGTATAAATCCAAAAATCAATGAGTTAATCTTGGAATTAAGCCAAAATGAGATATTCCAAAAGTTAACTGCCCTAAGTAAACAAAAGAAGCAAGAACTTTATGAACAAGAGCTGGTTTTAAGAATTATCGCTTTTCTAAATAGGCTTGATAAAATAAATGACAATACTGAAAATTTCTTAAACTCTTTTATGGAAGAAGCCGTGAAGGATGACGAATTTAATTCAGAATATTACAGAGTAATATTCAATGATGTTATAAATATGATAAATGAAATCAATGATGAAAAAGTCTTTAGAAATTCAAGCAATTTGTTTGTTCCTGCTTATTTTGAAGGTATATTAATTGGCTTAGCTCACAATATAGATTTCTATAGAAATAACATTGAATTGCTGAAATCAAAAATACTTGAACTTAAAAGTGACATTAATTTTAAAAGATTCTCTGGTTCGGCTTCAAATAGTAAAAGTAGAATAAGGACACGGCTTAATAGAGCAAATGAAATATTTGCTTCAGTAAGCGAAGAAGGATAATTATTTATGGAAGATTTTGAGAATAAGCTCTTATTTATGATAGAAGAAAGACAAAGAGTTCTTTTTGAAATAGAAAGAGTATTATTTACTAAGAGATATCATCTTTCACAAAAACATTTAGATATTTTTATGGTTCAGTCAATTACAATGATTTATTCAATTTGGGAAGGTTATATTCAACAATCTTTTCGAATGTATATAAATTTCTTAAACTCATTGAATATTAACTTCAAAGATTATAGTGATGATATTGTGACTTTTCATATGGAAAATACTTTTAAGCAACTTAATGATTATCCCAAAAAAAATAGTAGAAAAATTTATTATTATACAAAGCTAGAAGAACATTTTTCCCAGCAGCGTCACGAGTTGTATTCTTCTGTAAATACTGATAGTAATGTAAGCTTTGATACCCTAAACAGAATATTATGCACCTTTTCCTTAGAACCATTTACCGCATATTGGGAAAACTATATTCACCCCAGTCCTAATTTAGAAGAAACTTTAAGGACTTTTCTAAGATACAGAAACGGAGTTGCCCATGGTGGAGATATCTCTTCTGAAGAGAAAGTTACTAAAGAAGTATTTGAAAAATATAAAAACCTCGTGATTGATCTAATGTATGGTGTGCATTCAAAGATGATGAAAGGCATTAGTGAAAAAACTTATTTAAACAACAGGAATATAAATAATCCTGCATAAATAATTCATCAATTGGAATTGGTATAGGGGGAAAGAAGGTTACTATTGAGGTTGGAATGGAACAAGTAGAGTTGAATAATCCACTTAGATTAAAGATATGAAAGTGGCATCTGATAACCCGTTGCCACAATCTCGTCAAATTCATCCAGCTTTTTCTGATGATGGGGTGGTATAAACTTCTATGCATCGTCTTTGTCATTTTTTCCCGCTACACTTTCTCCCATACCTTGCAATCCCCGGCAAAAAAGCTATAATTAGAAATAGGTGGAAATTGAAAAGTCGCCGTGACCTGAAAGTGTTACCAGCACTTCCAGGCACGAGCAGGTGAGTTGGCACCTACACGTAACAGACTGTCCACGACGACATTTTTATTATACAATGCTGCCCGTTTATGCACAAGCAAGGTGCTTGTACTGCAGGTGAAGTGAGTGTAATGGGGACGTCGGTAGGGAGCAGACTGTGCGGCTTCACGCAGCAGGAGATTCAGCCTATTCCTGACCCAGGCAGCAAGGAACTGTTCGCGTATCGGTTATGCGGACTGCTTTTCTGTTCACAGTCGGTTTGCTTCCGGTTGATGGGGGTTAGGTGTTTGGGATTCAGCAAATAACGAAGCTTAGCGCATGTGTAGGGTGAAAAAAACCTCGCATGCGCTTTTTGATTTCCCCTATAAAAGCAAGACGGCAGGATCGGGTAATGACTTGGAGCTTTGCCGTTGCTTGAAATAGGGGGGATAAATTAGGATGCCTGATTTTAAAACTATGTATTTTCAGCTTGCGGCTAGAGTCGCAGATGCCCTGGATATCCTTTTAAAAGCACAGCGGGATGGAGAAGGGGAATTCATGGATGAAGAGCCGTCTCCTGGGCTCAAAGTCATTGCCATTAAAGATGAAAGCAGTGATTCTGAATAGGGAAATTCAAAGATATTGGAGGAGATTGCAATGCAAGACCCAGTGTTGAATCAAGCGATGGACAAATGGGAAAAGTCAAGCGATGATCCAAAGATACGCGAAGAATATTATGATAGGCGCAAGGCGATCCTGGATGAAATGGCTGCGGTTAGAGAAGCTGAACTGAGGTTACGAGAGGCAATAAGGCAAAGTGAAAAAGAAGGCAGAGAAGAAGGTAGAGAAGAAGAAAAAAAGAAAGTAACAAAAAAACTTCTTGAGAAGGGTATGGATTTTAAGTCAATCTCCGACATTACAGGTATGTCCGAAGAGGAGATAAAGAATTTAAGATGACACCAATCCATGACAGTTTAGACCGAAGAGCGCTCAATTAAGGGTGCTCTTTTTCTACTCAGCGGAACGTCTAACAGGCTGTCATATATTGTCGCTCCGGGTACCGTCAAGAGTTTTTCGCAAATTAGTTTCCGCTTGGTATGATAGCAAGGTCTATCTCCCGTGACCCAATAGCTGACTTGACATGGGGGCGAGGATGCTACCCTTAATCAAGGGATGGGGCTTACCCAAAAGAAATACATCCTATGAGCCTCAGCCCTCGACCCATTGAAGCATCCGAGCAGGGTCCCATGTCAAGTCGACCCCAGAGATTCAATCGTCAATTAACCGGCTATTTGGTTTTTTTCTTTGTTCATTTCTTCAAGATGTTTCATGCTCATATACATTTTTGTTCCCCAAGCTTTACTGGCTACATGTCGCAATCTAGCGCACACAAGCATCAATGCCGAGTTTCCGTCAGGAAATGTACCAACGACTCGAGTTCTCCGACGAATTTCCCGATTTAATCGTTCGATGACATTGTTACTCCGCAGCTTTGTCCAGTGTACTTGTGGAAAATCCATGTAGGTTAGTGTTTCTACGATACTGTCTTCGACCTTCTTTGCCGCTTCTTTCAGCTTCATGTCTTTGAGTTTGACTACAACTGCTGCTGCCTTTTCTTTGGCCGCAGCTTTATCCTCCTGAGCATGAATTGCCTTCAACATAGCTGCGACTTCCTTCGTCTTCGATCGAGGTGTTACTGAAAACACATTTCGATAAAAATGGACATTACATCGCTGGAATTTTGCTTCAGGAAAGGTTTCATTCACTGCCTCCAGGAGTCCCAGGCATTTGTCTCCAATCACCAATTGGACTCCGGAAAGGCCACGCTCTTTTAAGCTTTTAAGGAACTAATGCCAACTGGCCTTGTCTTCTTTCATTCCTTCGGAGGCACCAATGACTTCTCGATAACCGTCTTCATTGACTGCCATAGCAATTAAGATAGCCACATTCTCATACTCTCCGCCCCAGTTGCGTTTGAGGTAGATACCATCAACATAGACATAGGGATACTTACCCTGCAGAGGCCGTTTACGCCACGTGTCTATGTGCCCATAGACTTTTTTATTAAGCTGGCTGACTGTCCCGGCGGATACTTTAGTTCCCCACAGGGCTTCAGTGATGTCCTCAACTCGACGAACTGAAACACCGGCTAAATACATCTCAATCAAAGCTTCTTCAACGGAGCTTTCTCGTCGGCGGTATCGTTCGATAATGGCTGTTTCAAAGGCAACTCCTTTAAGCTTAGGCATTTTCAACTTAACCTCCCCAGAGGTAGTGGTTAGATTTCGCTCGTAATGACCCGATCGGTACCCTTTACGATCCTCAGTACGTTCATATCGACCGGCATTCGTCAGCTCATTAGCTTCCTGATCCAGAAGGTTATTAAGAGTTTCCTCAACACTATGACGGACTAGTTCCTTTAACTCCTGCTTTATGACGCCTTCGTTTAGGTGTATAATTTTCTCAGACATAGTCGCAACCCCTTTCTTGGTAGATTTGGTGTGGTAACTTTATCTTTCCAAGCGGTTGCTTCTATGTCCTTCTTTTTTGGGAACATAATTTTCTATTTGCGAAATTTATAATACCTTATCTCGCTCCGCGCAGGTTCCAGGTATCTATGCGAAACGACAATATATGACGGCCCTCAAGCATGTTTCGCCGAATCGAAGCTTTAAGTGGTGGGAAGCTGTTAACCAAGTATCAGACCTCGAGTATGTGGATGACAGCATGCAGAAGCCTTATGAAGATGATTTTTAACAGCAGACACCCGATGAGAACTGGGATATTTGATATGGAGGAATTTAACCAACAGCTCAAGGTTCCTCAAAAATAACCTTGATATAGACCATCAAATAGATTAAATCGTATATGTTTGGAGGAAAATAAAATTCCTAGCCAAAATAAATTTTTATAAAGTTTTTAAAATTGCTTTATAGTATATTTAAAACTATGAATTAAAATAAACACATCAGAACAGCAAGAGCGGTTTATGATAAAGGGAAAAACAATGTTAAAAATTATCAAGGAAGAAGGTGAACAAAGTTGAGATCAAACCATGATTTTCGTAAGTTTTATCAGCGGCTTCATCAAGAAAAGTTGCATCATGAGAAATATCGTCATTTGAAGCACGGGGAATTCCCGGACTGGAATTACGAGGAATTCCGCAGCATGCGCAGATCCATGAAGTTTTTCCGCCCCATCGGTTTCCTTTTAACTCTGTTTCTTTTATTCCTGCTGTACTATTGGATGGGTCTGAAGGCCATCGGTGTAATTTTTGCACTTATCCTTATTACCAAGGAAATGGTCCACTTTATCCTTTACCAGCGCTTGGAAAAGAAGGTCTTTAAGCCGATCGAACAGCTGAAGAATGTATTCACCGAAATCGGCCAAGGCAATTATAATGTGTCGATTCAGCCAGAGGTTCAAAATGAGTTTGCGCAGTTAATTCATTCATTTAATGAGATGGCCCTTAAACTCCAGGAAAGCGAACGAATCAATCAGGAGTATGAGGAAAACAGAAAGAATTTGGTCGCGAACATTTCTCATGATTTAAAAACGCCCATCACGTCGATTCAGGGCTACCTGGAAATGATCATGGAGGGATATGTTACCCAGCCGGGGCAACTGAATCCGTATCTGAAGACCATTTACAGTAATACCGTGTATATGAACAAGCTGATTGATGACCTGTTTTTATTCTCTAAACTGGATATGGACAAATTAAATATGAATTATGAAATCCTGAACATCCAAGCCTACCTGGAAGATTTGGCAATTGAACTGAAGTTTGAATTTGAAGAAAAGCAACTTGAGTTTTCCTACCGGGATCAGACAGATCAGGATTATCCGGTCAGGATTGACGGAAAACGGGTCTATCAGGCAATCAGGAATATCGTGGACAATGCTGTGAAATATGGTCCGGAGCAGGATTTAAAAGTGGTCATGGAGTTATCTGAGCAGGAGGAGTATGTTTGCATCAATATCGCAGACAATGGTCCGGGAATTCCGGCCGACCGGCTTCCGCACATCTTTGACCGATTTTACCGGATTGACCTTGAACGTTCCAAGGATTTTGTGAGTACAGGGCTGGGGCTGGCGATTGCCAAAGAGCTGATTGAGGCCCAAGGAGGAAAAATAACAGTTGTCAGTATCAGCGGGGAAGGGTCCCGTTTTACAATCAAGCTGCCTGTTCAGAAATAGAGGTCATGAAAGTGGGTAGGAGATCATGAAAAGTGTCCTGATCGTTGAGGATGATTTAAATATTGCAGAGATGGAGCGGGATTATCTGCAGCTAAACGGCTATAAGGTGGATATCGTTATGGATGGGGAGGCAGGGCTACAGAAAGCTCTCACCGGGGTCTATGACATTCTGATAGTGGATTTGATGCTGCCGCAAAAAGATGGTTTTACGATTATCAAAGAAGTCCGGCGGAAGCTGGAGATTCCGATTATCGTTCTGTCGGCCAGGAGTGAGGATATTGATAAAATCAGGGGACTGGATTATGGGGCCGATGATTATCTGACCAAGCCTTTCAGTCCAGCGGAGCTTATGGCCCGCATCAAATCCCATTTAAACCGCTATGAACGCTTGACGGGCAGGAATTCAGCTTTGGAAATCATCAATTACCGCGGGCTGGAAATCAATACAGCCGCCCATAAAGTCTATGTCAACGGCAAAGAAGTGCAGCTCACGGCCAAGGAATACGAACTCTTGCTCTTTTTCGCCTCCAATCCCAACCTGGTGTTCAGTAAGGAGCACCTTTTCGATAAGCTTTGGAGTGCGGAATACTATGGTGATCTGGCAACTGTGGCCGTTCATATCCAAAAGATCAGGAAGAAGATTGAAAAAGATCCGGCCAATCCGGAATATATAGAGACCCTCTGGGGAACCGGTTACCGCTTTAATTCCTGAAGACTTATAAGTTCAAGTTATCAATCATGCATCTAATGAGCATTAAAAGAAAAGTGCAAAGTAGTCAGAGGAGTGTTGATTTATGAGTGTAAACGTTAATTTGAATCGCTGCGATGGCTGCGGTGTCTGTGTCAGCAAATGCCCGGCTAAGGTACTGGCCTTAAAAGAAATCAAGCAGGAGGACTATGACCGGCTTGGTATGTTTGGGAGATTGAAAATCAAAGTCAAGGGTAAATCAAGAGCTTATGTCATCAAGGCATCGGCCTGCACCCAGTGTGGAAAATGTCAGATTAACTGCCATGAGCGGGCGATTAAAGTTGGGTGAATCTCCTAACACCTAATGTCAAAGGAGCATGTGCGCCTATGTAACCATGAGGCTCAGGCAGCGGCAGTCTTCCGGGAGGTTAATCAAAGCCTCAGTGACCGGCAAATCCGGTTAACGGAGATCGTGCCGGCAGAATTGGCCCGGCAGCCTGTGCAGCTCTGGCGGGAGGTCGTTGCGGAAGTGGGGGGCGAGGTTTTGCGAAATTGCCCTTTTTGACGGGGATTAAGCTAGCTTACCGAAAGGCAGAAAAGCCCGAATTTCCAAACCTCCCTTTCCCTAGGCATTGAAAGACATATATGAGCAGCCATTTGAAACAGGAACTCCCCGTGCCTCACCGGCACGAATTTATTTTGACGTCGGACAGACTTTTTAGAACTCGTTAAAAACGGCAGAGCAAACATTTTTTGGTTTTTGGCAATCAATTCGGCTCAAATGCTCTTTAATGTCTCTTTGGCTGCTCCCGATCAGATCGTTTGTACCTATAGCCTGCGACACCCTCATGAATGCCGAGGAGATAAATGCCCCTATTATAAGCAAACGGATAAGGCAACAGAAATTCTTAGCATTTTACTTTCACGCTAAATGTGAAAAAATATGTAATCTTGCGTCTCAATCCTATATAATGATACCAAGAATCCTAGGAAATAAAGATGAATTTTTGAATAACCCAGAGTTAATTATTTATGATATAAATTGTAAATATTTGCAAGATGAAATAAATTGATCTTTGGGGAGGGGCTAGTATGACTTTAGCTCAAAAGATTGAGCAAATCTTAAAAGGTGAATTAAAACCGGAAAGTATTAAAACGATTATAGATTTAGCAGAATTTTTAAAGGTTAGAGATAGCCAAAACAAATGGGATCAAATTAATGAGTCCGAACATGAATTTATTACTGCTGAAGAACAGTCCTATCTTGAAGAAGTAAAAGCGAAAGGTCAATTTATTGATCAAGATGAACTTCTAAAAGAATTGGGGATAAACAAAGATGAGATACAATATTAAGTATGAAAAAGATTGCCTTAAATACTTAAAGAAATTGGACAGAAATACACAAGTTAGAATAATTAATGCTATAAACCAACTTCCGGTTGGTGATGTTAAAAAATTGTAAGAAAGTATTGACAACTACAGATTAAGAGTTGGTAATTACAGAATTGTATTTAGCAAAGATGATGAAAACATAGTAATTAGTATCATCAAAATTGGTCCTCGCGGAGAAGTTTATAAGAAATTATAAGAGACCTGAAGAGGGTCTTTTTTATTGCGCTAAAATAGCATTCTTCCAATGGGACTAGAGAATGATCAACATGAATTTGCCATGATAAAGTCTTACAAACATTGGTAGATTTTCGATGGGAATAAATAATCCGCATAAAAACATCATTGGAAAAAGGAAAAAATTCTAAAATGTTTGTGCTTCGAAAACTTCGCCAACTGTCAATCTCCGACATTACAGGTATGTCCGAAGAGGAGATAAAGAATTTAAGATGACACCAATCCATGACAGTTTAGACCGGAGAGCGCTCAAATAAGGGTGCTCTTTTTTCGATTTAATGATTCGCAATTGTAGTGACATACCTGAGTTAAAGAGAACTTACATTATTCGAAGGTATGAATACTGGTGCAAGGGTCGTTTTTCAAGACGAAATATCTATTTTCCCGGTCAATTATATTAGCAGCTTTAAACTCTTTAAGTGCCTGAATGACCATAACACGCGAAGAGCCGATCATATCAGCTAATTCTTGCTGGGTGATTTTTAGATCTATCAAAGTCGAGGTCGGCCTTTCTTGTCCATATTGTTCAGCTAAACGATAAAAAAGCTGTAACAGTCTCTCTTTAACGGGTAATCCAGATTCTTTTCCTGATTTCAACATGGTTTCATAACGTTTTTGCCCTAAGTAGCCAATAATCCTTAGGGCAAACGAAGGATCTTGTTTGATTAACCCTTCAAATTGGAGTTTACTGAAACAGCATATGCAAACCTCTTCCATAGCTATGGCGCTTGAGTACTCATTTTGTTCTTGATAAAAGGACAATTCACCTAAGACTTCACCGGGGCCGCATACATCCAGTATTGTTTCATGGCCATCCTCGGCAGTTTGTACGAGTTTCAGCTTACCCGATTTTATTAGGTATATGGTACTTGTTGCCTCTCCTTGATGAAAAAGGTAGTGTCCTCTGGACAATCTCTTTCTATTTGTACATTGACACAAGTTAGTAAATTGATCTCGTTCTAGTCCCTGAAATAGGTCCAATTGCTGCAGACAGATAATGCAGTGCTTCATGCTTTTCCTCCTCATGCATAATAACGGTTTGCTAAAATAGAGTGTATCAGAAAAATGCCCAACAATACTAAAACCTGAAATGCACAATAATCCCGCCTGTCATAAGCGGGATTATTGTGCATTCAGGAGATTCTACAGAAGCACCTCTGCCTTTTCTGCCTTAAATAAAACCAGTTTCTCTTCTATGCATGCTTTGCCTGTGAGCCTGTAGCCTTTGGGGCCACCTTCCATGGTTGCTATTACAACCTGCATCATTCCGTTGTCTTTGATGTTTTGTTGAGTGACCTCCATCTTGTAGATACCAAACCCTAGTATATCAGCTTCTCTTATTTCTGCTACTTTTCCTACTACGATCATGTGCGGTTCTCCATGGACAGAAGCAGTAGTGATAGGAATAAACGGAGCCTTTGATATTACATCTTTAATTTCTTGAGTTATAACCATTAAATTCACTCCTTAAACTTTTTTTGCGTATTTAACCGATGTTAGTAAGAATTTTCTTGCCTAATGCTTTCTCTAGCGTTTCAACCACACTCTTTTTAAAAACTGTCAAATCAATATTTTCAATTTCGATTGGTACCTGTGTATATTCGAAAAAATCCAAGATATCCTCATCATTGAACTCGGATACACCAGTGTCTAGGAGCAAGATTTTGTCGTAGAAACCAAAATTCTGCCTAGCATCAATTTCGTCCCAGCCTTGTCCCTGACTAAAAATTTCCCGCCAGTTTTGCAACCAACCTTGAGTAATGTAAAATATCTTATCCGATTTTTCTAGCTCATTCTGCCTCTCCTTACCTAAAATCAATTCAATACAATTCTTAGGTTCCAACTTGACAACATTGTATTCTTCTATGAACTCGTTCATCTCAGGATGGCACATAGAGCCGAAAAAGAGGACTACTTTTTCTTCGGGCGTATTATTATCTAAAGCCTGGGTGATGCCATCTTTCAGTTTATCAAAGTCTACATGCAGAGCCGGAGCTGTGTAGATAACTTTAAACTCAGCATCAGATTCACATTTAGTTCTTATTTCCTCTAGAACTCGCTCAAGTTCCAGTTGGAATATGCCGCAGGCAACTATACGCACCTCCATATTAATATCACCTCTTCTCTGAGCTACGTTATCCTCTAGTCATTAGATCCAACAAGTTATCTCGTCTTATGTAATCTTAACATGGAATAAAAAAGAAGAATGTTAAATAATTAACAAAAATCAAAATAGTTGAATAGTCTTGGCAAAGAGCGTAAAAGTGAAAACAAACAAGAGTATGTCGCTTTTATAGATGGGAATTAGAGATACATTGGTCATGGGAGGCTCTTTTTTGATTTAAAGATTTGTAATTGGAGAACATTCAGTGAATATTTAAAAATAGTTTACCGGAAAATGAACTAATTAGGTAAGATAGAACTCATAGGTATAGAAGTGAGGGGAAAAGCTTTGGAGAATGAGTTTATTCAGATGATAGAACGAGCAAAAAAGGGGGATAAAGAAGTACTGATTGAACTCATTATGCGGCAAAAACAGGATTATTATCGCCTTGCCTATATCTATATGAAGAACCCAGACGAGGCCTTAGATGCCATGGAAGATATGATTCTTAAAGTCTATGAAAATATAAAGAGGCTGAAGGATAGTACTGCTTTTTATAGTTGGAGCAAGACGATTTTAGTTAATTGCTGCAAAAATAACCTAAGAAGAAAGAACAGAGTAATTTTAAGCGGGAGTATTCCCGAAGGTACTTATGCAGACGTCTTTCAGATGAAAGATGAACAACTGGATATTGAGAAACACATGGGGAAAATCAATTACAAGTTCCGGGAAATTCTAAAGCTAAGATATTACCTTGATCTGGAGTATGAAGCTATAGCTGCAATCTTAAAAATCCCTTTAGGAACAGTCAAATCAAGAATTCACACCGGGCTTATAAAATTAAAAGAAAGCATGGGAGTGAGTGAAGAATGAACCAAATTGAAGAAATTCTTAAAGCCAAGAAGTTACAGGTCAGTGAAATGGAAGTTCCCGAAGAGTTAGAGGGGCGACTTCGCAACGCCTTAAACAAGCAAAAACAATTTAGATTTGGAAATAGATTTAGAGTTTATACAGCAGCTATGGCCATGGTTTTCATTTTACTATTATCTTTAAACTATGATGTGGTTGCTTTCTATAGCAAACAACTCCTGGGGTACGATCAAGTTATGAATGCATCATTAAAGCAATTGAGTGCACTCGGCAAAGGACAACCTATAGGTAAGAGTTTTACATTTGACAATGGAATCTCTTTGACCGTGGATTACGTAATGTTAGATGAGAATCAACTTTTATTGTTCTATACCATAAAAGATCCCTCAGGGCACGTGGATAAAAACGATATAACGGCTTTTATGTCCTTAAAGGCTTTCTGGGGCGAATACAATCATCAGAGTTCCCAAGGAATCATTAATGAAGAAAATACAGAAATTAAATATCTTGCCAGTTTTGAGCCACCCAAACTTTTTGAAAAAAACTTAACGTTAAAGTTTTCTCGAATTTTCAAGGGAGGAGAAGATTCTGCTGAGATAAGTTTTACTTTAAATAGGAATACTGCCATGGGACATACTTTAAAAAAGACTCTCAATGAAACGATTGAAGTCGATAAAACCAAACTGAAAATCACTTCAATTCTGGCATCCCCTACAAAAACTGTCATCGAGGGTTCAATTCAAAATATATTCGAATTGGCTAAAGATCAGTTGAATGGAGAGAGATTACGAGCAACTGACCTTACGCTAAAGCTTATTGCCAATGGAAAAGAGGTGGCAAGACAAGGGGGCGGCATGAGTACAGATATGAAAGGGATGACCTTTCATTGTGATTATGATCCATTACCCACAGATTTAGAGGAGCTACAACTAGAACTGGTGAGCTTTGGAGCAGACCATGATATAAACCAACAGTTCAAGTTAATAAATGATGGTGAGAAACAGAGCTTAAATATTCAAGGACAAAAGGTGGAGATCAATAAAATTGAAAAAGTACAGGGGGAGACGCAAATTACATTTAGCAGTAAGGAAGGACTTATCTTAAGTCGAGTTTATTTATGGATTGACGGACAGAAGGTTTCTCTCGAACAAACCATCATGGACGATTATGATAAGTTGCAGGATGGCACCATCATTCATACTAGAACCATGCGTTTCTCAGGTACTGGAGATGTGTTAAAACTCGATGTCCAAAGAATGACTTATACAACAAGCTATGACAAAGTGCTTGAGATTCCGATAAATTAGTGGGGTGTGAATTAACCGAAGCTTGAGATACACTTCAGAGAATGAAGAAATTTTAAAGACATTGGAGGAGATTGCAATGCAAGACCCAGTGTTGAATCAAGCGATGGAAGAATATACAAGGGAGGAAAGAAATGAAAAAAATCTGTAATCAATGTCAAACTGAAATGATAGAGGATTTGACTATTAATGTTGAGTTCGACACATTAGGAATCAAAATTAAGAAGAAAGGTAAAGGACTATTTAATAATATTTCTGCCAAACCTAAAGCAGCGGTATGTCCAAATTGTGGTTGTTTAATTTTCTATATTGATGAATACAAAGAGTTTAGTAAGTAATAAGTAATCAGAAATAACTGGATACAGTTATAAATAAAATGGACTAATATTCTTAAAAGATGGGGTAAGGGAACTCGGGAATGAGTTCCCTTACCCCATCTTCGACCATTGTTTTATTTCTGCAATTTCCTTTTTTGAAAGGCCAAGAGTTTCAAGAAATATTGAATGCTCGGATGGCGAGATCTGTTCGAATTGTACGTGCCACTTTCGCGATGATTTATCATCGAATCCGGATGAATGCATCAGATTATTCCAAGTGCCTTTACTTATTAACTCTGAAGTCCTAAGAAGTTCATTATTTTTAAGCATACTGGCAATACAGCTTTGTTGGT